>WHST01000092.1 GCA_009379955.1 Streptosporangiales bacterium
GCACTGGAGAAAGACGTCCGCGAATGGATCAAGATGTGGAACGAGGACCCGAAACCGTTCGTGTGGAAGAAGACCGCGGAGGAAATCCTCGACTCCCTCGCACGATATATCACACGAATTTCCGGCGGGCGACACTAGGGGTATTCAGGCCTGGTCAGTGCTGCCTCACCCCACGAACGTGGACCGGGGCCTGGGCTCGCCGCTCGGCGGGCTGCGATGCCCTGGACAGGCAGTTCCGACGCTGTCCAGTGATCAATCTGTTACGGAAGTGATAGCGCAGTGGCACCTCCCGCCGCCTGCGGCACGACTGCGGGTGGCCCGGAGGGCGTCACGGACAGGGGAGGGCATCGCCGTGGACATTCTCCAACCGCTCCAAGACGCGTTCGGGACGTTCCTGAACTACATCCCGCAGCTCGTCGGGGCGCTCATCGTCCTGCTCATCGGGTACATCGTCGCCAAGCTCGTCGGTGCCGCCCTGAGCCGGATTCTCACCAAGGTCGGGTTCGACAAGCTGATGGGCCGCGCCGGGGTCGCGAGCTTCCTGGAGCGGACGGGCACGAGCCTTACGCCCGCCAAGATCTTCGGCAAGATCGCGTTCTGGTTCGTCTTCCTCATCGCGTTCACGATGTTCGCGTCGGCCCTCGGGGTGCCGCAGATCTCGGGGTTCCTCAACCAGATGATCGGGTACGTCCCGCGGATCTTCGCGGCCATCGCCATCTTGTGTCTGGGGGTACTGCTCGCCAACTTCCTCGCCGCCCTGATCCGCGGGGCGACCGGGAGCGAGACGCTCGCCAAGGTCGGCAGGTACGCGATCATCGTGTACGCGGCCTTCGCCGCGCTGACTCAGCTGGGCATCGCCGTCCAGTTGACCGGCAGCACCGTGCTCATCGCGCTGGGCGCGCTGGGGCTGGCGGCCGCGATCGCCTTCGGCTGGGGCGGACGGGATCTCGCCCGTGACCTGCTGCAGCGGGCGTTCGGCGGCTACACCAGGCAGTCGCACGGCGGCGCGCACTCCGAGCGCGCTCCGGTGACCGCCGCGTCGGCCGCACCGGCGCCACCGGAGTGGACGCGCTGAGCCCGAGCGTTCCGGCGAGGTCGTCAGCACGTGAACGGGCCATGACCCGCTCACGTGCTGACACGTCGGCTCAGCTCGCGGCGTGCCGGCCGGCGAGGCGGCCGAACACCGATCCGGCGATGAGGCCGGAGCCGCCGGGGTAGTTCTGCGAGAACAGGCCACCGACGATCTCACCGGCGGCGTAGAGGCCGCCGATCGGCTGGCCCGCCCCGTCGAGCACCTGGGCACGGTCGTCGACGTGGAGGCCGCCGAACGTGAACGTGATGCCGCAGGTGACGACGTAGCCGTAGTACGGAGGCGTGTCGATCGGGACGGCCCAGTTCGACTTCGGGGGCTCGACGTCGGCGCGCTTGCCGTCCTTGACCGCCGGGTCGAAGGGTGCGTCGTTGATCGAGGCGTTGAACTCCTTGACCGTGGTCACGAACCCCTCGGGGTCGATCCCCGCCGCCTCGGCGAGCTCGCCGAGCGTGTTCGCCTCGGCGGACGTGATGGGCGTGCTGTCGTACTCGAGGCTGCGCAGGATCGGCCGGGTCTTGGCGTCGAAGACCTGCACGGCGGTGCCGTTCGGCTGGCGCAGGATCTCGCGCCCGTACTTGGCGTACGTGAAGTTGCGGTAGTCGGCGCCCTCGTCCACGAAGCGCTTACCGTCGACGTTGACGACGATGCCGATCGGGTAGCTCTGCCGGGTCAGGAAGTTGGTGAGCACCCGGTCGCCGCCCTGCGGGGGAGCGCCGGCGTCCCACTGCACGCTGTGGCAGGTGGACCAGTCGCCGTGGGTGCCGGCGCCCGCCGCGATCGCGTAGTCGAGCACCTCGCCGGTGTTGTACGGGTGGCCGCGCACGACCGCGCGCTCCCAGCCCTCACCCAGGTGCCGGCGGCGCAGCTCGGGGTTCGCCTCGAACCCGCCGGCGGCGAGCACCACGGCGCGCGCCCTGATCGCGTACGCGCCCTCGTCGTCGCGGCAGTGGACGCCCACGACCGTGCCGTCCTCGACCAGGAGCCCCGTCACGGGCGTGCCGTACCTGATCACCACGCCGTCGCGCAGCGCCGCGCCGATGTGCTGGCGCAGCAGCCCCTGGCCGCCGTCGACGGTGCCCATCACGAGGCCGCCGAAGAACTTGTGGCGACCGTCGACGAGGTACGTCTGGCGCTCGTGGATCAGCCGGAACCGCAGGCCGACGTCGTAGAGCCAGCGCACGGTGTCGAGGCTGTTCTCGACGAGGATGCGGGTCATGGCGGGATCGCAGCCGCCCTCGGTGATCCGCTCCATGTCGGCGGCGAACTGGCTCGCGGGGTAGGCCGGCACGTCGGCGTTCGGGAGCAGGTCGACCGACTCCTGGTCCAGGAGCGGGACGAGGTCGTCGACGCTGTCGAACGCCACCCGGTACGCGCCGGCGGTGTAGTAGGAGTTGCCGCCTGCCTCGTCCGCCGGAGCCTTCTCGCAGACCACGACCGAGAGCCCGCGTGCCCGGGCGGCGTGCGCCGCGCTGAAGGCGGCGTTGCCCGCGCCCACCACGACGACGTCGAACGCGTCGCCAGGTCGTTCCCGCGGGATCGTCTCCGAATTGGTCGTGGCCACGTTCGCTCCTGTCTGTCCTGGACGGCGTTCCTACTGCATACTAATTGCATGCAATCTAGTTTGCGAGACCCAGGCCGACTCGGGATCGCGGTCATCCCGGGCGACGGCATCGGACCCGAGCTCGTCGAGAGCGCGACGGCCGTCCTGCGGGCCGTCACCGAGCGGGACGGGCCGGTGCTCGACGTCACCACCGTCCCCGCCGGTGCGGCGGAGTACCGCGACACCGGGCACAACCTCGCGCCTGGCATGCTGGAGCGGCTGGCCACGGACTTCGACGCGGTGCTCAAGGGGCCGGTCGGGCTGCCCGAGGTGCGGCGACCGGACGGCACCGAGGGCGGGCTGCTCGGCGGGGTGCTCAGGACGGGCCTCGACACCTACGCCAACGTCCGGCCGATCCGGCTGCTGCCGGGGGTGACGACGCCCACCACCTACCGTCCGGGTGACATCGACTACGTCATCGTCAGGGAGAACACCGAAGGGCTCTACCTGTCCCGCGGGACGGGCGTCGTCACTCCGCACGCGGCCGCCGACCAGCTGATGGTGACCAGGCCCGGGTGCGAGCGGGTGGCGCGCTTCGCCTTCGAGCTGGCGAGGCGCAGGGGCGGGGCGCCGTCCGACGGTGTGCGCAGGGTGACGTGCGTGGACAAGAGCAACGTCCTGCGCAGCTACGCCTTCATGCGGGCGGTGACCACCGAGGTCGCCGCGGAGTACCCCGACGTCGAGCTGGACTTCAGGTACGCCGACGCCGCGGCCCACGACCTCGTCGTCACGCCCGGACACTTCGACGTCGTCCTCGCGGAGAACTTCCTGGGCGACATCCTGAGTGACCTCGGCGCGGGGACCGTCGGCGGGCTCGGCATGTGCCCGTCGGGCAACATCGGCGACCGGGCCGCATACTTCGAGCCCATCCACGGCACCGCCCCCGCGCTCGCGGGCAGCGACCGCGCGAACCCGATCTCACAGATCCTGTCCGCGGGCATGCTCCTCGCTCACCTGGGGCTGGCGGGACTGGCCGACCGGGTCGACGCTGCCGTACGCTCCGCACTCGGCGACGGCGCGGTCGTCCTGACCGCCGTGGGCACTCCGGAGCGGGGCACGCGGGCCGTGACGGAAGAAGTCGTCGCCCGGTTGTGACGGACGACGAGCAACCAGTCGGGGGCTAAGGTCGGTGGCATGACAGTGCAGGGGGACAAGTCGACACGGGGGCGCACCGGTGCCGCCGTCACGCCGAGCCGCGACGCCGCCAAGCTCCGCGGGTACCTGGGTGACGGCCCGCGCCGCGGGCGCACCACGGAGCTCGTCACCAACGCCCTGCGCGAGGCGATACTCGACGGCGCCATCGGCCCGTCCACCTGGATCCGCGAGGACGAGCTCGCCACCGTGTTCGAGGTGAGCCGCACGCCGGTACGCGAGGCGCTCCGGCTGCTCGCCGACGAGGGCCTGGTGGCGAAGACCGCGAACCAGGGCGCCGTGGTGGCGCCGCTGTCGATGGAGGACATCCTCGCCCTGTACGTCGTGCGCGAGAACCTCGAGGGGCTGGCCGCGCGGCTCGCCGCGACGCGTCGCCCGGACGGCCTCGTCGAGCGGCTCGAGGCGGTCAACGAGGAGCTCGTGCAGGCCGCCGGCACGGGTGACCTGGTCCTGATGGTGCGGCTCAACCTGGTCTTCCACCGCGAGATCCGTATCGCGGCGGGCAACGGCTACCTCGACAGGTTCCTCGGCCAGGTCGAGCACGCCGTGCGCCGGCTGCCGTCGTCGACCTTCGCCCAGCCGGAGCGGCGCATGGCCGCGCTCGAGGAGCACCGTACGATCATCGCCGCGATCGCGGCCGGCGAGCGTGACGCCGCGCAGCAGGCGGCGCAGCTGCACATGCGCCAGGCCCGAGCGACGAGGATCAACGACCTGATCGGCGACTGATCGCGGTCTCGCCTCAGCGGAGCGGTGGCGGGGTCAGGTAGCCGACCGGCAGGGCGATGTCGGCGAACCCGCGTAGCGCCAGGAGGAAGGTCAGGACCACCACGAGGTAGATCGCGATCTTCCACCACGACCAGCGCACGATGGCGCGCAGGAAGGTCGGGATGAAGACGACCACCGCGATGATCGTCCCGAAGAGGACCACCAGCGCGAGGAACCCGACGATCCACAGCAGGGAGACGACCGTCGGCCTGATGCCGTCCTTCCAGTCGATCCGCTCGTAGCCGTCGCGCCGCGCGACGAGCAGCTCGCGTGCCAGCAGGACGACCGCCGCGACAACGCCTGCGACGCACGTGATCCGCGGCATCAAAGCGGCCTGCGCGCTGAGTCCCGCGGTCATCGCGAGCGCTCCGCCGAAGACCACCAGCGAGATGCCGGCGATCACCGGCATCACCGCCGTACGGGCCAGGGTCGCCTCGCCTGCGTCCGGCGTCGCGGCGACCACGTTGGTCTCGTCCGCCTGCCCGGTGGGTCGACCGGCGGCGCGGCGGCGGAGGACGAAGCGGCGTACGGCGAAGACGAACGGCAGGATCAGGATGGCCAGCATCACCAGCACGGCCGGTCGGATCAGCCAGTCCTGCGGTGCGAACAGCGAGTCGGTCAGGAAGTAGTAGCGCTCCATCGGGATGCTGAGCACGAAGCCGATGAGGAAGGGTGCGCGAGGCATGCCGGTGACCTTCATCAGCCAGCCGACGACACCCAGCAGGAGCATCACCTGCAGGACACCGAACTGCTGTGGCTCCTGGTACGCGCTGACGAACAGCAGGACGATCAGGCCCGCACCGAGGATGGGGAAGGGCACCCGGCAGAGCTTGGCGAGCGGAACGCTGCCGATCAGGCACAGGCCGGCGCCCACGACGGTGGCGATGGCGAAGGCCCAGATGATCGTGTAGACGAGGTCGAGATGGTCGTTGATCAGTGACGGACCCGTCTCGATCCCGAAGGTGAGCAGTGCGCCCATGAGCAGAGCCGCGGGCGCGGCGCCCGGGATGCCGAAGAGCAGCGTCGGGATGAGGTCGCCGGCCTCGATCGAGTGCGCCGCGCTCTCCGGTGCGATGATGCCGCGCGGGTCACCCTTGCCGAACTTCTTCTTGTTCTTCGCGGTCGACACGGCCTGCCCGTACGCCATCCACGAACCGGCCGTGGCGCCGACACCCGGCAGGACGCCCGCCCAGATACCGACCAGCGAGCCGCGCAGGACGTGCGGGAAGTGGCGCAGCACGTCGCGTGCTCCGATGCGCCAGCCGCCACCGAGCCCTTCGACGGAGGAGACGGCACCGCGCTTGGTGATCAGGTGCACGATCTCGGCGATGCCGAAGACCCCGAGTGCCACGGCGACGAGATTCAGGCCCTCGTTGAGCTCGAGCTGCCCGAACGTGAAGCGGTAGTCCGCGGCCGTCGGCGCCGCCCCGACCTGGCCGAGCAGGATGCCGAGCAGGCCGGCGATGACGCCCTTCAGCATGTTGCCCTTGGAGAGCAACGCCGTCAGCGCGACACCGAGCACGGTCAGCATGAACAGCTCGGGCGAGGCGAAGAGCAGGACCAGCGGTCGGGCGAGCGGTATCGACAGGGTCAGCCCCAGTGCCCCGAGGAGGCCGCCGAAGATCGAGGCCGTGAACGCGATGGAGAGTGCGCGGGCGGCCTGTCCCTGCTTCGCCATCGTATGGCCGTCCTGCAGCATCACCGTCGCGGCCGCCGAGCCGGGGATGCCGAGCAGCACCGACGAGATCGTGTCGGAGGTGTGCACCACGGCGACGGCACCGATGATCATCGCCATCGCCTGCGGCGGCTCGAGCAGCAGGACGAACGGCAGCAGCACCGCGACCGCGCCCGTTCCCCCGATGCCGGGGATGATGCCCATCACGAGGCCGGCGAGCACGCCGACCAGGAGCATCAGGAGCGTCGCGGGGTCGAGCACCTGGCCGAGCGCGGAGAATGCGGCATCGAGCATGATGTCCAGTCCTCAGGTGGGTTCGTCCGGTCGGCGGCCGTCAGGGGCCCTGCTTGGTCTTGACCTTCGTGTCGTACTTGGTCTCGAGCATGCGCAGGACGTAGGTGCGCACCGCGGGATCGAGGTCGAACGCCTTGCGTACGGAGTCGCCGACCTCCCGGCCCGAGTAGATCGGGTACCCGCCGAGAGCGGCCTCGCCCTTGGTGACGAAGTTCTCGTCGTCGCGCAGCTTCTCGACGCTGTCGTAGTACTCCGACGTGATCGAGTCCGGCGTGCCGGGGTTGACCCACAGGCCCTTCTGATAGGCGAACCCCGCGGCGAGGAAGGCCTTGTACGCCTCGTACGCCTCGCCGCTCGGCTTCTCCCCGGTGAGCTTCTCGTACACGTCGATGACGGTGGGCAGCTTGGGCAGCTGCGGGTCGCGCGTGACCTCGCCGTTCTCGTCCAGCCACCCCATCGACATCAGCGCGCGCGCCTTGCCGTCCTTGACCAGCGGCTCGACCTGCTGGTGGTAGGCCGACGTGGTCTGGTAGTCGATGTTGAGCTCGCCGCGCTGCAGGGCCAGGGCGGCGGGACCGCGGCCTTCGAACCCGAACGTCGTCTCGACGTCGAGCCCGAGCAGCTCGAAGGCGACGAGCACGCTGAGGTCGAGCCCGGTGGCGCTGATGCCGCCGTACACGAGCTGCTTCGGCGGGTCGCGCAGGTCCTCGACGGACTTCACGCCGCTCTCCGACGAGACGTAGATGACCCCGCCGGTGCCGTTGAGGATCAGCGGGACCAGCTTGGTGAAGTCGAACCTCACCTCCTCGCGCCCGAGCAGGGCCTGGAAGTAGGTCGTGCCCGACGTGATCAGCACGCGTTCGCCGTCGGTGCCGGCCCGTTCGACGAACTGGTTGGAGCCGGTGATGCTCTCGCCGCCCGGGATGTTCTCGGGCAGGAACGACGGATGCGAGGCGAGGTGCTGCTGCAGGTACGGGGCCATGAACCTGGCCCACACGTCGGTGCCGCCGCCCACGTCGTACGGGATGACCATCGAGACGCGCTTGGGCATGCGTGCGTCGCGGGCGGCCTCGTGACCCCTGATCGCGCTCTCCGGCGACAGGCAGCCCGCGAGGACGAGGACGAGGGCCAGCACCGCCGCCACCGGTCGGACGACGCGTTGCCGTGTACGTGACATGGGAGGTACTCCTCGGGGTTGCGTCGGTGGAACCCGGTGCCGTGACTACGGCTGCGCGACCTGGGCCGCCTCTTCGGGGACGAGCGCCCAGCCTTCCATCAGCCGGCGGGCGGTCCGGTACGCGGACACGGAGTCGACCGTCCAGACGTCGTCGGCGAGCCGCGGGCTCGCCTGCATCTCCAGGACGCCCGACGGGTGCCCGATGAGCGTGACGCCGCCTGCGTCGGGCCTGTTGGCGCGCGCGGCGACGGTGTCGGGGAGCTGCGTGGCGACCGCGGTGCAGATGGCGCCGGTGAGCGGGTAGGAGCGGTGCACGCGGCCCATGGACATCATCACCGCGCGGACGCCGGCCTCGCCGGCCGCGACCGGCACGCCGTCGATCCTGAGGTAGTCGCGCGACCCGCCCACGAGCGCGAGCTTCGGCACCGAGGGTGTTCGTGCGGCGCCGGCGAGATCCGCCGCGACGCCCATCCGTACCCCGGCCGCCGCCCGGATCGTCTCGAGCGTGGCGAGCATGTCGGCGTCGGCGTCGATCTCCTCCGGCTGCTCCGTGCCGGTGAGCCCGACGTCCTCGAACCGGACGAAGACCAGCGGGTTGGAGGCGTCGACGAGCGAGACCTCGACCGCGCCGAGGGGCACGTCGAGCACGTCCGTCTGACGTCCGGTGGGCAGCAGCGCGCCGGTCACCGCGCCGCCCGGCTCGAGGTAGTCGAGGCGGACGGGGGAGCCGGTGCCGGGGATGCCGGGGATGGCGAGCTCGCCGACCGGGTCGAACCTCCCGTCGCGGGTGGCGACGTGGGCGACGATGACCTTGCCGGTGTTGACGTTGAGGAACCGCACGACGGTGACCGGGTCGGTCGCCTCGACGAGACCCTCGTCGACGGCGAACGGCCCCACGGCCGACGACATGTTGCCGCAGTTGCCGCGACGGTCGATCAGCGGCTCGTCGATCGAGACCTGGCCGAAGTGGTAGGTCACGTCGACCCCGTGCGGCCCGCCGTCACCGATCACCGCGACCTTGCTCGTGGTGGACGTCGCCCCGCCGAGGCCGTCGATCTGCCTGCGGTACGGGTCGGGGCTGCCGTAGGCGGCGAGGATGAACCGGTCGGCGGCGTCGGGGTCGGCCGGCAGGTCGCGCTCGTGGAAGAACAACCCCTTGCTCGTGCCGCCGCGCATGATGACCGCGGGGACCCGCACCGACAGCACCTCCCGGAGGCGTTAGCGAACAGCGTGTATGCATATTGCACCCAATCCGTCCGCACTGTAAAGCCGCCCCACGCCCGGGCGCCGGACCCGTGAGGGGCACCCTCACCGTGCCCTGACACGGTGAGGGTGCCCCTCACGGGTACCGGTGGTGCGTCAGGTGAGGAGCCAGGCGGCGGTGTTGCCGGGGAGGCGGCCGTCGGCGAGCGGGCCGCTGGTGAGCAGCACCTCGCGGTGCGCGGGCAGCCGGACCGCGCGGCTGCCGAAGTTGACGACGCAGCGCAGGCCGTCGCGGTCGAAGCCGAGCACGCCGCGCGGCAGGTCGAGCCAGTCGAACCGCTCGTTCCTGCCGTGGACGTGCTCGCGTCGGACGCGCAGCGCCGTGCGGTAGAAGGCGAGCACCGAGGCAGGGTCGGCCTCCTGGTCGGCCGCCGTGCGACCGGCCCAGCCGGCGGGCTGGGGGAGCCAGGGGGCGACGCCGTCGGTGGAGAACCCGTACGGCGCGCTCGCGCCCGACCACGGCAGCGGCACGCGGCAGCCGTCGCGGCCCTTGTCGGATCCGGGCCGGAAGTACATGGGGTCCTGGCGCGCGTCGTCGGGCACGTCGACCTGGGAGAGGCCGAGCTCCTCGCCCTGGTAGAGGTACGTCGACCCGGGGAGCGCGAGGACGAGCAGCAGGCCCGCGAGGCCGCGGGCGAGCCCGATCGCGCCGTCGCCGTACCTGGTCACGTGGCGCACGGCGTCGTGGCTCGACAGCACCCAGGTCGGCGCGGCACCGACGGCCGCGCACGCACGCGAGGTCTCGCCGATGACCTCGCGGAACGCGGCCGCGGACCACGGCGCCAGCTGGAGCGCGAAGTTGAACGTCTGCTGCAGCTGGTCGGCGCGGACGTAGCGGGCGAGGACATCGGGGTCGGGTGCCCACGCCTCGGTGACGCCCATGCGGTCGCCGGGGTAGGAGTCGAGGATCCTGCGCCAGTCGCGGTACACGTCGTGGACCTCGGGCCGGTGCCAGTGCGGATGCCCGTCGCGCTGGCGCTGGTTCCGCGGCCCGGTGGTGAACTCCCGCGTCAGGGACGGCAGCGCCTCGTCCTTGTACATGCCCATCGCCACATCGACGCGGAAGCCGTCGGCGCCGTGGTCGAGCCAGAACCGCAGCGTCGCCTCGAACTCGGCGCCGACCTCGCGGTGACGCCAGTTGAGGTCGGGCTGCTCGGGCGCGAACAGGTGGAGGTACCACTCGCCGTCGGGCACCCGGGTCCAGGCCGGCCCGCCGAACACCGACTGCCAGTTGTTGGGCGGCTGCCCGCCGTTCCTGCCCCCACCCGGTCGGAACAGGTACCGCTCGCGCGCCGGACTGCCGGGCCCGTCGGCGAGTGCCTTCCTGAACCACGGGTGCTCGGCCGACGTGTGGTTGGGCACGATGTCGACGATCACGCGGATGCCCATCGCGTGCGCGTCGGCGACGAGGTCGTCGAAGTCGGCGAGCGTGCCGAAGAGCGGGTCGACGTCGCGGTAGTCGGCCACGTCGTAACCGTGGTCGGCCTGCGGCGAGGTGTAGAACGGGGTCAGCCAGACGGCGTCGACGCCGAGGTCGGCGAGGTAGGGGATCCGCGCCCTGATGCCGGCGAGGTCGCCCACGCCGTCGCCGTTCGCGTCGGCGAAGCTGCGCGGGTAGACCTCGTAGATCACGGCGTCGCGCCACCACGGGTTGGCCACTCGATCTCCTTCTGGTCGCCGGTCGGGCAGTACGTCTCGGCTGCATCGTGGCATTCCCCGACGACGTTCCAGCTGTGGGGGAGCGGACCGGTGACCGCTACGCTCCGCAGTCGGGACGCGTGTGTGAACGTCACGGCGCCCTGCGGGCAACCACCTGTATGACCATGACGCACGCGTTCACGAACCGACGGGTGGAAGTGATGCAGCCAGCGGAGGAGGGCCAGGACCCCGCCGGGGAGATCTTCGAGCGGCTCTTCGACGAACACTCGCGGCAGCTGTATGCCTACCTCGTCCGCCGCCTCGGCAGGGACCACGCCGAGGACGTGGTGGCGGACACCTTCGAGGCAGTGCTGCGCCAGTGGCACCGCTACGACCCCGACCGCGGGACGGCGCGGGCCTGGCTGTTCGGTATCGCGACCAACCTCGCCCGCAGGCACGTGCGAGACGAGCAGCGGACGCTCGTGGCGACAGCGCGACTCGCCGCCGACCGCGACGGCGGACACACACACGAGTTCGGCGCCGTGGAGCGGGCGGACGCGCAGGCGCGCGTGCGTCAGCTCGCGGGCGCCCTCGCCGAGCTGTCGCCCGGCGACCGCGACGTCCTGCTGCTGACCGCGTGGGCACAGCTCGACACCACCGAAGTGGCGGCGGCACTCGGCATCCCCGCCGGGACGGTGCGGTCGCGGCTGCATCGGGTACGGCGACGGGTCCGCGTCCATGCGCAGGCCGCGGTCGAGGAGGGGTGAGTCACATGACGAGGGAAGGACACGGCATGCACCGGGTGTGGACCGAGGACGAGCTCGACGCGGCGCTGGCGGACCTCGCTGCGGCGACGCCGGTGGAAGACGACGACGCGGTACTCGCGGGCGTGCACGCCCGACTGACCGGCACGGCGACCGATGCCGGACACGCGAGGCCGGCTCAGCCCGCCGGCGGCGACGTCGCGGCGCTCGACACGCCGCGACGACGGCGACGTCCCTGGCGCCGCGTGGCGGTGCTGACGGCCGCCGCGGTCACGGCCGTCGCCTGCGCCGTGGGGGTCACCGTCGTCGGCGGCGGGGACGGCGAGCCCACGCGGGCGTCCGCCGCTGAGCGGCTGCTGACCGATGCCGCCGAGTCGGCGTCGGCGGCGGACGACGCGGTCCCCCCGGGGAAGTACCGCTACGTCGGGGTCCGTGCCTGGTACAGCAGCGAGGGCGACGTGGGGGACGGCACGTACTTCCTCGCGTTGGTGGAGCAGCGGAACGAGACGTGGGTGCCCGCCGACGACACCGGCGTGTGGCACTTCCGGAGCACGTCGAGCGGCCGGTACCGGTGGCTGGCGGGGTCGGAGAGCAAGGCCGAGAAGGCGGGGATCGTCCCGCCCGACCGCGGCGTGACCGAGGAGAAGGGACGATGCGGCGACTACTACCCGCCCGACGGCGAGCCGTCGTCCTGCGCGAACGTCCAGGTGGGATGGAACAGGCCAAGGGCCGAGTGGATCGACGGTCTGCCGCGCGACCCGGAGCGGCTGGCGGAGCGGCTGCGTGGCGACGTCGAGTCGTGGCCCGACGACGGGTCGGGCGTGACGGCGGACATGTTCTCCGCCGCGACCTCCGCGCTGGAGTCCGGCATGCTGCCCGCCGACCTGCGTGCCGCCTTGTACCGGGTGCTCGCCGACCTGCCCGGCATCCGGATCACCGAACGGGTGGCGAACCTCGACGGCCGGACGGGCGTCGCGTTCTCCCTGCCGTCGCCCGGCCTGTCGCGCAGGGACGTCATCCTCGACCCGAAGTCCGGTGAGTTCATCGGCAGCCGGTCCGTCCTGGCGAAGCGCCACGACGGCGGGGTCGTCCAGAAGAAGAAGAGCCGCGACGGCGAGCCCGTCCTGCCGAAGAGCTACCTGGAGATGCCGGACGGCACCGTGCTGGAGAAGACTGCGGTGCGGACGGGGGTCGTCGACGACCACGGGGTGCGTCCGCCCCGCGGCTAGGACACTAGACCCGCCTCGCCTTGCCGTTGTGTCCGAGGAGGTGGTGGCTCCGGCCACCACCTCCTCGGACACAAGGCGTCAGGCGGACCTGGTGCCGCGGGCCTTGGGCACGATCAACGGGGCACCCGTGGCCGGGTCGGGGACGACGAGGCAGGGCAGGCCGAAGACGTCCTCGACGAGGTCGGCCGTGACGATCTCGCGCGGGTCGCCCTGCGCGACGATGCGGCCGTCGCTCATCGCGACCAGGTGGGAGGCGTAGCGGCATGCCTGGTTGATGTCGTGCAGCACGAGCACCAGCGTGTGGCCGCGCTGCTCGTGCAGATCGGCGCACAGGTCGAGCACCTCGACCTGGTGGGCGATGTCGAGGAACGTGGTCGGCTCGTCGAGGAGCAGCAGTGGGGTCTGCTGGGCGAGAGTCATCGCGAGCCACACCCGTTGCCGCTGGCCGCCGGAGAGCTCGTCGACGAGCCGTTCGGCCAGGTCGTCGACGCCGGTGGCCGCCAGCGCCTCCCGGACGGCGAGCTCGTCCTCGTGCGACCACTGCCGGAGCAGCCGCTGGTGCGGGTAGCGTCCCCGCGCCACCAGATCGGCGACCGTGATGCCCTCCGGCGCGATCGACGTCTGCGGCAGCAGGCCGACCCGCCGCGCGACCTCCTTGGTGGAGAACCGGGTGATCGCCTGCCCGTCGAGGTACACAGATCCGGCGCGCGGCGGGAGCATCCGCGCGAGACCGCGCAGCAGCGTGGACTTGCCGCACGCGTTCGGACCGACGATGACGGTGAACGAGTTGTCAGGGATGTCGACGTCGAGCCGGTCGACCACGACGCGCTTGTCGTACGCCAGGGTCAGCTCGGTGGCGCGCAGCCGCGCGGTGTCCGTGGTCGTCCTGCCTGCGATGTCGGCCGTCATCGGGCACGCATCCTTCCCGAACGCCATTCGCTGGCCAGCAGCCAGGCGAGGTAGACACCACCCAGCGCGCCGGTGGCGAGTCCGACCGGCAGGCTCGCCCCCGGGATCACGTGCTGCGCGACGAAGTCGGCCGCCACCAGCAGCAGCGCCCCCATGCACGCGGACGGGCCGAGGTGCGGACCGTGCGCGCGGGTGAGCCGGCGGACGAGTTGCGGTGCGGCGAGCGCGACGAACACGATCGGACCGGCGACCGCGATCGCGACCGCCGGCAGCGCGGTGCCGAGCACGATGAACGCGACCCTCGTGCGCTCGACCGGCACCCCGAGCGCGCTCGCGGTCTCGTCGCCCATCTCGACCAGGCTCAGCCTGTTGCCGAGGACGAGGATCACGGGCAGCAGGACGACCATGGCCACCGCGATGAGCCCCGCGTTCTCCCACGTCTTGGCGTTGAGGCTGCCGTAGAGCCATAGGTGGGCGGCCTGCGCGTTGAGCAGGTTGGCCTTGGCGAGCATGTAGGCGTTGACGGATCCCAGCAGTGCGGTGACGCCGATGCCGACGAGGATGAGCCGGTAGCCCCGCATGCCGCGGTTCCAGGCCAGGAGGTAGACGGCGAGCGCGGTGGTGATGCCCGCCGCGACGGCGAACGCGCCGGCGCCGAACGCGACGTCGGGTAGGTACAGGATCGCCGCGATGGCCCCCGTCGCCGCGCCGGTGTTGAAGCCGATGATGTCCGGGCTGCCCAGCGGGTTGCGTGCCAGGCTCTGGAAGATCGCGCCGCTGGTGCCGAGCGCGGCGCCGACGAGGATCGCGGTGGCGATCCGGGGGAGCCCGAGCTGGACCACGATGAACGCGTCGGCGAAGTCGGCCCGCCCGAGGAACACGTCGATCGTGGTGCCCACCGCGACCGGCGGGTCGCCGAACCTGATGCTGACGACACCCGTCACGACCGTGCCGGCGAGGAGGAGTACGCAGACCACCGCCGACCGCAGGTGGAAGCGCATGGACAGCCGACCGCCGAACGCGCGCACCTGGCGGCCGCCGAGAGGCGGCGCCGGGCGGTCGGCGAGGTCGGCGGTCACAGCTGCGCCAGCTTCCTGCGACGGACGAGGAGGACGAGCGCCGGCCCTCCCAGCACCGCGGTGACGATCCCCACCTCGAGCTCGCCGGGCCGCGCGACCACGCGTCCGATGATGTCGGAGGCGATGAGGAGGACGCCGGCGAAGACCATCGAGTACGGCAGCACCCACCGCTGGTCGGGCCCGGTGACGGCGCGCACCGCGTGCGGAACCATCAGGCCCACGAAGCCGATCGGCCCGGCGACCGCCGTGGCGGCACCGCAGAGCAGCGTGACGGCGACGGCGGTGAGCGCCCGGGTGCGCCCGACGTGCGCACCGAGCGCGCGGCCGAGGTCCTCGCCGAGTGCGATCGCGTTGAGCGACGGACCGAGCGCGAGCGCGAGGACGCAGCCCACCACGATGAACGGCAGCACGGCGAACAGCACCGAGGCGTTCTCGACCGCGAGCGAGCCGAGGTTCCACATGCGCACGCGGTCGAAGGTGAAGGCGTCCATGACGATGATGGTCGACGTGAGCGCGGTGAGCGCGGCGCCGACGGCCGTGCCCGCGAGGGCGAGTCGTACCGGTGTCGCGCCGCCGCGGCCCAGGGTGCCGAGGACGTACACGACGACCGTCGTGCCGGCGGCGCCGGCGAACGCGAACCAGATGTAGCCGAGGGGTGAGTCGATGCCGAGCATCGAGATGCTCAGCACCACGCCGGCGAAGGCGCCCGCATTGACCCCGAGGATGCCGGGGTCGGCGAGAGGGTTGCGGGTGAGTGCCTGCATGAGCGCGCCCGCGAGGCCGAGCGCGGCGCCCACGACGACGCCGGTGGCGGTGCGCGGCACTCGGACGGTGTGGACGATGTCGGAGTCGTAGCTGCCGACGGGGGAGAACAGGTGGCTCCATACCTCGGTCAGCGGGATCGACTTGGCGCCGACGGAGATGCTGACGAGGCAGAGCAGGGCGAGCACGGCGACGCCGAGCAGCAGCCCGCCCGTTCGGGTCAGCAGGGTGCGACGCGACGCACGGGGAACGGCGCGGCCGTGCGGGGTGTCCGCCTGCGGGGAACCCACCGTACGGACGCTCATCGGCAGCCTCGGCTAGTGGCTCGCGCCGCGGCGCCAGTACCCGGTGAACTCGATCGACGACTTGGCGACGCCGCGCTGGCCGACGAGGTGGCGCCGTAGCTTCTGCACCATCTTCGACTCGCCGGCGAGCCAGACGTACGGCTCGCCGGTCGGCAGGCGCGCCGCGCGCACGGCGTCGTGCACCACGGATCCGGGCTGCGCGCCCGCGGGACGAGGCAGCCAACTGACGTGGACGTGCTCGCCGGTGCGGAGCGGCTGCTCGTCGTCCGCCGACGGGAGCTCGACGAACACGAAGGCGTGAGTGTCGGCGGGCATCGACTCGACGATGCCCGCGATCGCGGGCAGCGCGGTCTCGTCGCCCACGACGAGCTGCCACGCGGTGTCGGCCGGTGGCTCGTAGAGCACGCCCTGGTCGAGCAGGCCGACCCAGTCGCCCGGCTCGGCGCGCAGCGCCCAGCGCGACGCGGGGCCCTCGTCGCCGTGGACGACGAAGTCGATGTCGATCTCGCCGACCTCGGGACGCGCGGCGCGCACGGTGTAGTTGCGCACGATCGGCCGGACGTGCTCGGGCGCGGCCAGCAGCTCCTGCCACCAGTTCGCGGTCACCGGGAGCTGTGGGCGGAGCTGGCCGTCCTGGGGGAGGAACAGGCGGAACCACTGGTCGGCGCCGCGCACAGTGAAGTGCGCGAGATCGTCGCTGCCGATGGTCACGCGGCGTATCTGCGGGGAGACCTGCTCGGCGTGCCTGACCTGTGCGTGGACCGCATCCGTGACCGGTCGTGCCGACCGTCGGGGCCGTTGCGCCGTCTGCGCCCTCGTCATGCCCAGCCTCTCATCATTAGGTAAGCCTAAGCTTCTGCGTCGTACACTGGCCAGTGCGTGCCCCGAGAGCCGGCCCGTGAGTGACAGTTCGGATGCTACATGCTTAGGTTAGGCTAACCTTGCCAGCCCCTCCGAACGACTCCCTCCCGAGGACGCCATGCGCCACCCGCTCGCCAGGATCCCCGTGCTCGCTCTCGTCACCGCCCTCGCGTTCGGCCTCGCCGGGTGCGGCGGCGAGGCCTCGACGGACGGCGACGGCGGCACTGCCTCCGGCGCGTTCCCCGTCACGATCCCGAACACGTACGGCGAGACGGTGGTCGAGAAGCGGCCTGCGCGGGTCGTCTCGATCGGTTTCCACGAGCACGACATCCTGCTGGCGCTCGGCGTGCGCCCGGTCGCGGTGCAGCAGTGGATGGCGGAGTACAAGAACGGCATCGGCCCGTGGGCGACGCCGTTGCTCGGCGACGCGAAGCCGAAGATGTTCCCCAGTACGGCCGCCGAGCTCAACATGGGCGAGATCGCGAAGCTGAAGCCCGACCTCATCGTGGGCACCTACCGCGAGGTGAGCAGGTCCGACTACGAGCTGCTGTCCAAGATGGCGCCGACGCTCGTGCGACCCAAGGGTTACGTCGACTACGCGGTGCCGTACGAGATCGAGACGAAGATGATCGGCAAGGCGCTGGGCAAGGAGAAGGAGGCGAACTCCCTCGTCGCCGCCGCGGAGAAGAAGTTCGCCGACGCGCGCAAGGCGCACCCGGAGTTCGAGGGCAGGACGGCCGCGATCGCCTACCCGATGGAGAACGGCGGCCTCGGCATCTACAACAGTGGTGACCCGCGCGGCGAGTTCCTGCGCAAGCTCGGGTTCACCATCCCGAAGGCCGTCGACGAGGCGGCGGGTGACAAGTTCTACACCGAGCTGAGTCCCGAGCGTCTCGACCTCGTCGGCGACGTCGACGTGCTGCTCATCATCGACTTCGGGCTCCCGAAAGACCTCTACGCGAAGAACGCGCTCTTCCAACGGCTCGACGTCGCGAAGCGTGGCAACTACGTCTACCCGCTGCCGTACACGAACGCCGTGTCGCACAACGACGTCGTGAGCATCCCGTACTGCATCGACAAGGTCGTGCCGGTCATCGCGAAGACTCTGGAGAAGTAGCGGATGCGGCCGATGTCCCGTGCAGTCGTCGGCGCGCTGCTGTCGTGCCTGTTCCTGGTCGCGGCCGGATGCGGCGGACCGGCCGACCGTGAGTCAGGGGAGGGCGGGGGTGCGTTCCCCGTCACGGTCCCCAACGCCTACGGCGACACCGTCGTGAAGGCGAAGCCGAAGCGCGTGGTGTCGATCGGCTACCACGAGCACGACATCCTGCTGGCGCTCGGGGCGCGCCCGGTCGCGCTGCAGCAGTGGATCGCGGAGTTCGACGGCGGTGTCGGCCCGTGGGCGGAACCGCTCCTCGGCGACGCGAAGCCCGTGGTCCTTCCGTCCACCGCCACCGAGCTGAACATGGGGCAGATCGCGAAGCTGAGGCCCGACCTCATCGTCGGCACGTACCGCAACGTCAGCGAGTCCGACTACGAGCTGCTGTCCAAGATGGCGCCGACGCTCGTGCGGCCGAAGCGGTACACGGACTACGCGGTGCCGTACGACGTCGAGACGATGATGATCGGCAAGGCGCTCGGCAAGGAGAGGCAGGCGAAGGCGCTCGTCGCCGCGACGAAGCGGAGCTTCGACGACGCGCGCAAGGCGCACCCGGAGTTCGCAGGGAAGACCGCGGTGCTGGCCTACCCGCTGGAGAACGGCGGCCTCGGCGTGTATCGAGGCGACGAGCCGCGCAGCGAGTTCCTGACCGGACTCGGGTTCACCGTGCCGAAGGCGGTCGACGACGTGGTCGGCGACCAGATCTACCGTGAGCTGAGTCCTGAGCGGATCGACGTCGTCGGCGATGTCGACCTACTCGTGATCATCGACTTCGGTCAGCCGAAGGACCACTTCGCGCGCAACGAGGTCTTCCAGGAGCTCGACGTCGCGAAACGCGGGCATTACGTCTACCCCCTACCGCACACGAACGCCGTGGTGCACAACGACGTCCGCAGCATTCCGTACTGTGTCGACAAGCTCGCACCACTTCTCGCCGAGACCCTGGAGAAGTGATGACGCGCCGATTCCGTTCGACCGTCACGGCCGTCCTGGTCGTCCTGCTCCTGCCGCTCGCTCAGGCCTGCGCGGACCAGCGGGACGACGCTCCGGGATCCACGACCTCAGGGCCCTTCCCCGTCACCGTCCCGCACGCGTACGGCGAGGCGGTCGTGAAGGAGCGACCCACCCGCGTCGTGTCGATCGGCTACAGCGAGCACGACGCACTGCTGGCGCTCGGCGTGCGACCGGTGGCGCTGCAGCAATGGATGGAGGACTACGACCTCGGTGTGGGCCCGTGGGCCGAGTCGCTGCTGGGCGACGCGAAGCCTCATGTCTTCCCCATCTCCGAGGCCGAGCTGAACATGGGAGAGATCGCGAAGCTGAAGCCCGACCTCATCGTCGGCATCAGTCGCGGCGTCACCAAGACCGACTACGAGGTGCTGTCGAAGATGGCGCCGACTCTCGTGCGACCGAAGGGGCACGCCGACTACACGGTCCCTTACGACGTCGAGACGACGATGATCGGCAGAGCCGTGGGCAAGGAGGCCGAGGCGAAGGCGCTCGTCGCCAAGGCGGAGCAGACCTTCACCGACGCGCGGGAGGCGCACCCGGAGCTCGAGGGCAAGACCGCCGTCATCGGGTATCCGCTCCAGAAGGGCGGGCTGGGCATCTACGCCAGCTCGGAGGGACGCGGGGAGTTCATGCGCAAGCTGGGCTTCACGATCCCGAAGGCGGTCGACGAGGCCGCCGGTGGGAAGTCGGCGTTCGAGCTCAGTTCGGAGCGCCTCGAGCTCGTCGACGACGTCGACCTGCTGGTGATCCTGGACTTCGGCTTCTCGCCTGACCTTTACGCGAAGAACAGGCTGTACCAGCGGCTGTCGGTCGTCCGGCAGGGCCACGCCGTCTACCCGCTGCCACATTCCAATGCCATGTCGTTCAACAGCGTGCTGAGCATCCCGTACTGCGTCGACAAGCTCGCCGTGCACTTCGTCGAGACGATGGAGCGCTGACGGGCGTACGTCTAGTACTGCTGGGCGCGTCCGGGGCCGAGGACACCGCCGCGTAGCTGCATTGGTCGCGCCAGGCGCTCGACCGTGGCCTGGCGGTGGGCGATGACGATGACCGTGCGGTCGGGAGCCAGCTGGCGGATCGCGCTCTCCACGCGTTCGGCGGTGAGCAGATCGAGGTTGGCGGTCGCCTCGTCGAAGACGAGCACCGCGGCGTCGACGAGTGCCGCGCGGACCAGGCCGATCAGCTGTCGCTCGCCGGCCGACAGGCGTTGTCCGCGCGGGCCGATGTCGGTGTCGAGCCCGTGCGGGAGGCCGGCGACCCACATGTCGAGCTCGAGCGAGCTGATCCCCGCCTCGACCTCGGCCCTGGTGGGTCGCGTCGGGATGAGCGCGAGGTTCTCCAGCAGTGTGCCGGTGACGAGATGCACCTCCTGCGGGACGAGCACGATGCGCTTGCGCAGCTCGGCGGGCTCGAGGTGGAGCAGGTCGATGCCCGCGTACGTGATGCTGCCGTTGCTCGGCGTGTACAGGCCTGAGAGGAGCTTCGCCAGGGTGGTCTTGCCCGACCCCGTCTCGCCGTAGACGCCGACCCGGTCACCCGCGGGGAGCGTGACGCTGACGTGCTGGACGACGTCGTGGCCGGGGACGTACGCGTAGGTCAGGTCGCGGATCTGCAGCGTGCCGCGTGCCGGCGTCGGCACGGGCAGCCCGGTGGTCGGCCGGGGTCTGGTGCGGTGCAGCAGGTTGAGCACGCGCGCGAGCACCACGCGTGCGGCGACCGCGTGGCTGCCGAGGTCGGAGATCTGGGTGATCGCGCCCGACATCTGCCGTGCCGCGACGAGGAAGACCACGACCGTGCCGAGGGACGTGGCGTCGCCTGTGACCTGGAGGCCGCCGACCACCAGCAGGGCGCCGAGGGCGACGGCCTGGACGAGCTGCGCGGCCGACACGAGGTTGAGGCCGCGCTGGTTCCAGAGCACCGCGCGCTGCTGCGCCCTGGCCGCCCCGGTCAGCCGGCCCAGCCACTTCTCGCCGCCGCCGTGGAGCTGGAGCTGCTCCCGGATGTCGAGCAGCTCGCGGAAGTGTGCGGCGACGTCGGACGCCGTGCTCGCCTCGGCAGCGGACGCGGGCTTGCTGATGCGGTCGGCGAGCCGGAGCAGGACGAGGTGCGTCGGCACGTACGCGACCGCGAGGACGATCGCGAGCTGCCAGGAGTAGAGGACGAGCAGCACGCTCATGACGAGCAGGTACGCCGCGTTGGTCACCATGGTGGTGAGCCGCGTGCGGGTGAAGGCGGCCAGGTCGGCGAGCTCGGCGGTGGCGCGGCGCAGCAGGTCGCCGGACCGGTGTGCCTCGATGAAGCGCAGCGGAGCGGTCGCGAGGCGTTCGACGACCTTGTCGCGCAGCCGCCGGATCACCAGCTCGACCGCGCGGGGAAGCAGCGCCTCGGTGCCCATCTGGCACGCCAGTCGGATGACGGCGAGCACCACGACGGCGACCGTCGCGACGGCGAGGCCGCGCCCGTCGCGGTCGACGAGCCGGTCGACGGCGTACCCGATCGCGGGCGCGACCAGCGCCATGCTCGTCGCAGTGAGGAGCGCGACGAGACACGCGACGGCCAGGCGGCCGCCGTACTCGCGCAGGTACGGCAGCGAACGGCGGAACAGCCGCTCCTGGTTCGGGCTCTCGGTCAGCAGGAGCCCGCGGGGCACCGAGAACGGGTTGCTCACCGCTCACCCCCCGGTGCTGGCTGCGTTCGGCGGTCTTGCGACAGGGAGATGACCGGGCTCGCCGCCGCCAGGACGCCCGGCCGGTGCGACACCACGAGCAGCGAGGCCGGCGGCCTGCCTGACCTGCGGCTTATCCACTGCCGCAGCCGCGCGAGCATGAGCGCCTCGGTCTCGACGTCGATCGCCGACGTCGCGTCGTCGAGCAGGAGGACCGACGGCTCGCGGAGCAGGGCGCGCGCAACGGCGACGCGTTGGCGCTGCCCGCCGGAGAGCATGCTGCCGCGCTCGCCGACGGAGGTGTCGAGACCCTCGGGCAGCGAGCGGACGAAGCCGTCGAGCACCGCGACGTAGCACGCGTCGAGGAGCACGGAGTCGGGGAGGTCGTCGCGGCCGAGCCGCAGGTTGTCGGCGAGGGTGCCGGACACGAGCAGTGGGCGTTGCGGTACCAGCGTGATCCGGTCGCGGACCTCGGCGAGGGATGCGTCGCGCAGGTCGACACCGCCGAGCGTGACCTGCCCCGCGTTGGGGTCCTTCAGCCGGGCGAGCAGGCGCATCAGCTCGGTCTTGCCCGAGCCGATGGGTCCGGTGAGCGCGACGATCTCGCCGACGCCGACCGTGACGCTGAACGGTCCGACGACGTGGTCGTCGCGCCGGGTCGTGACCCGGTCGGCGACGAGGTTGCCCACGCGGGGGAGCGGCGCGGGCGCGGGGTGGGTGCGCACCTGGGGACGCAGGCGTAGCAGCTCGGCGATCCTGGCAGCCGCCATCCGCGCCTGGCCGAGCTGTGATGTGCGGACGGTGAGCGTGCCGGTCCAGCTGGCCAGCATCATCATCCAGGCGGTGAACGCGACGAGGTCGCCGATCGTCGCGCGGCCGGCCAGTACCGACCCGCCGCCGACGCCGATGCCCACCGCGATGCCGATCGTGGGCAGGAAGTCGGGCAGGCTCGTCCACAGCGCGGTCAGCCGGCTGGCCCTGAGCACGTGGTCGGTGAGGTCGGAGCTGCGGGCGTGGTGCCGTTCGACGAGGACGGTCTCGCCGCCGATGCCGCGGATGGCCGACGTCGCGGTCAGCACGTCCTCGACGGCCTCGGTGCAGTCGGCCTGGGCGGCGGAGATCGCCTGGTTGACCGGCCCGATGCGGCGCCGGTAGGCGACGCCGAGGATCGCGACGAGCGGCACGGTCGCGATGCCGACGACCGCGAGCAGCGGGTCGAGCGAGGCGATGCCGATGAGTATCGCCACGAAGCCGAGCGAGCCGGTGATGAACGTGGGCAGCCCGGCGAGCCACGCCTTGATCAGGTCGAGGTCGCGGATGCCGCGGGTGGAGATGTCGCCGTGCCCGAACCGCTCGAGCGTGACCGAGTCGAGGGTGAGCAGGTGCCGGGAGACGCGTACCCGCAGCCGGTCCGCCGACTCGTCCGACGCGATACGCGCCCACCAGCGGGTGCCGCACTCTCCGACGACAAGGGCGACGCCGAACGCGGCCACCACGGCGGCCCACACCAGCGTCGCCGAGGCACGGCCGGCGGCGACGCCCTCGTCGATGCCGCGGCCGAGGCACCACGGGATGGCCACGCTGCCCAGCTGGAAGAGGAGGCCGAACGACGTCGCGACCGCGATGCCGGTCCTGGAGAGCTGCAGGCTCTCCTCGAGGATCGACCGCTCGCTCTCGCGCCTGACCCTGCCGGCGAGCTGCCGTGGCTTGCGGGTGAGCGCGGCGGCAGAGGAGAGGAAAGTGCTGGCGAGTCCTGACTCATCTGGTTTGGCGTTCACGCCCCGGTTCATCCTTCCGTGGGCGTGCGGTGGCCGGGTCGCCCTGCGTGAACGCAGCTTACGCCCCCCGTTCGCGCGGTGACCATCGGTGCACACCTTTGCCACCCGGAGGCGCCTCTACCGGTCTTACCTACCGGAGTAGTAGGGTTTGTTGCATGGGTGAGGCTGACTGTTCGCGGCCCGGAGAACACGTCGTCGTCGTGGTGGGTGCGGGGGCCGCAGGTGTCCTCAGCGCCGTCTCGCTGGTCAGGGCGAGTGAGCGGTGCCGCGTGGTCCTCGTCGATCCGGCCGAGCGGCCCGGTCGCGGACTCGCGTACGGCACGACGCATCCGGGCCACCTCCTCAACGTGCGTGCGGGACGCATGAGCGCGCTCGCCGAGCGACCCGACCACTTCGTCGACTGGACCGCGGCGCAAGGGCATGCGGTCGGATCGGCCGACTTCGTGTCGCGGGGCGTGTACGGCGACTACCTCGCCGCCGTCCTCGCGCGGGTGGTGGAGACCGGACGCGTACAGGTGCGTCGCGCGTACGCCGTCGACGTCGAGGAAGCGGCGGACGGGCTCCGGGTGCACACGACGACCGGCGTCGTGGCCGCCGGCGCGGTGGTGCTCGCGCTCGGCAACCGACCGCCGGTGCACCTGCCCTGGGAGATCGACCAGGGCGGGCAGTCGTGGTGCGTGCCCGACCCGTGGGCGCCCGGCGCCCTTGCCGGCGTGGCGGTCGCGGAGCCGGGCCCGCCCGTGGTGCTCGTCGGCACCGGGCTCACCGCCGTCGACGTCGCACTGAGCCTCGCGTCCGACGCGGGTCACGGGATCGTCGCCGTCAGCAGGCGGGGCCTGCTGCCGGCCACTCACCTGACCGGGCCGGAGGCGGTCTGGCCGACGACGGTGCCGGCGGGCGACACCGAGCTCACGACGGGCGGCCTCCTGCGCCTGCTCCGGAGCGAGGTGGCCGAGGCGGCGGAGGCGGGCGTGGACTGGCGGGCCGTGATCGACGGGGTGCGGCCCGCCGTCCGCGGTCTGTGGGCGCGGTTGCCGGAGGGGGAGCGTCGACGCTTCCTGCGTCACGTCGCGCGCTTCTGGGACGTCCACCGGCACCGTATGGCGCCCCAGGTCGCCGCACGCGTCGAGGGGCTGCGTGCCGCGGGGAGACTCGTCGTGCGCCGGGGGAGGCCCGTCGACGCGGTGCCCGACGGACTCGGCTGCCGGGTGGGCCTGCGGGGCGTGGACGGGCGGGTGTCGTGGATGAGGGCCGCCGCTGTCGTGAACTGCACGGGTCCCCGTGCCGACGTCGCGCGGCCGCCGGGCCCACTGGTCGGCGCGCTGCTGCACCGCGGTCTGCTCCGGCCCGACCCGCTGCGGCTGGGACTCGACGTGTCCGCGGCCGGCGAGGTGATCGGCCGGGACGGCCGCCCGCACCCGCGGCTGTTCGCGCTCGGCGCGCTGCGCAAGGGGCGCCTGTGGGAGTCGACGGCGATCCCCGAGATCAGGCAGCAGGCGGCCGACCTCGCCGAGCTGCTCGTCGCAGCCTCCCGCGCACGCGCCTGACGTCCGTCCGCGCAGTCGTGCGGCGGGCGACGGTGTGCGCGTTCGGCCGCGGAGCGGCGCCGTTGATCACGTGCACGTGATCAACGTGGACTTCACCCAGCGCAGGGACGAGGTGAAGTCAACCTCGGTGAGGTGAAGCACGGATGACGGCGGTCAGGGCGGTGCGGCGTCTTCGAGTCGTGCCAGCCGGGCCAGGTCGGTTCGGGGCACACCGAAGTACAGGTCACTGTCGATACCCAGGGGCACGCTGACCCACTCGTGCAGGAGTTGCCGCATCGGTTTGCCTGTGGCCCGGCGTGCGACCTCGCCGACGAGAAAGCCGAAGGTGAACGAGTGGTACCCCGTCTGGGTCCCGGGTCGCCACCGCGGTTCGGCGTCGGCGATCGCGGTGCAGACCTGCGACCAGTCAGCCAGGTCGGCAGGACCGAGGCCACGAGGCATCGCCGGCACGCCGACGGAGTGTGTGAGCACGTGGCGAAGAGTCGCAGTCGCCTTGCCGTGGGCACCGAACTCCGGCCACAGGTCGACCACTGGTGTGTCGTATCCGACAGCACCGGTCCTGACGAGCAGATGAGCGATCAGCGACGTCATGACCTTGCCAGTAGAGAAGCTGAAGAACGGGGTCTGCGGGTTCACCCTGCGCCCGGTCTGGCCGTTGGCGATACCGGCGACGGCGTCGACAACAAGAGCACCGTGGTGATAAACGGCAACCTGCAAGCCGGTTTCGGCTCCGGTATCAACGAGTTCGTCGAGAACGCTTTGGACCCTTTGCTGCAGTGAAGGCATCATCATCCCCTGGCCACGTGTAGCGAGTCTGGCTGGACGTCGGTAGCTTGCCGAAAGCGAATCCGACGGTCGGCGCGACTCGATACAGCCTGGTGTCGCCAGCGATGACGGCCTCGCCCAACCGATACCAGGCACCTTCGGGGCTGGTCAGATGCGTGCCATACTTCCGCTCGAAGTCCGCGGCAGCCTGTTCACGC
>WHST01000093.1 GCA_009379955.1 Streptosporangiales bacterium
CGGGAGACCCGTCGACGGTTGCCGTACTCGACATCGGTGAAACTGGCCTGATCGCTGCGCACACCTCATCATTCCGCGATCCCCAGCACCCAGCCAGACGGCACCCCGGACGAACCAGAAAATCAGCGCATCCCTAGTAGCTTTCCTCGTGGACCCTGTCGAGGCGCTGGACCGGATCGCGTTCCTGCTCGAGCGTGCCGGCGAGCCGACGTACCGCGTCAAGGCGTTCCGTACGGCGTCCGGCGTGGTCGGCGCTCTCGACGCCGGCGACCTGGCGCGACGCGTACGGGCGGGCACGCTGCAGGACCTGACGGGGATCGGCAAGGTCACGGCGACCGCGATCGCCGAGGCGTACGCCGGTGAGGTCCCCGTCTACCTGCGCCGGCTCGAGGACACGGCGGGCGAGGATCTCGGCGAGGCGGCGGCGAGTGTGCGTGCCGCGCTGCGGGGCGACCTGCACTCGCACTCGGAGTGGTCCGACGGCGGCAGCCCGATCCACGTCATGGCGGAGACGTCGCGCGGCCTCGGCCACGACTACCAGGCGCTGACCGACCACTCGCCACGGCTGACGGTCGCGAACGGCCTCACCGCGGAACGCCTGCGCGAGCAGCTCGGCGTCGTCCGTGACGTGAACGAGCGGATGGCGCCGTTCCGCCTCCTCGCCGGCATCGAGGTCGACATCCTCGCCGACGGCGCACTCGACCAGGACGCCGACCTGCTCGCCGAGCTCGACGTCGTCGTCGCCAGCTCCCACTCCAAGCTCGACATGCCGCTGCCGGACATGACCAGACGCATGGTCACGGCGATCGCCAACCCGAACGTCGACGTCCTCGGGCACTGCACCGGCCGCAAGATCGTGGGGAAGCGGCACCGCAAGGAGTCCGCGTTCGAGGCCGAGATCGTCTTCGAGGCGTGCCGGAGGTTCGGGGTCGCGGTCGAGATCAACTGCCGACCGGACCGGCTCGACCCGCCGAAGCGGCTGCTGCGGCTCGCCGTCGAGGCGGGCTGCCTGTTCACCATCGACACCGACGCGCACGCACCCGGCCAGCTCGACTGGCAGCCCGCCGGCTGCGAACGCGCGGTCGCCTGCGGCGTCCCGGTGGAACGCGTCGTCAACACCTGGCCCCTCGACGACCTGCTCTCCTGGACCCGCACCCACCAGGTGCCCTGACCGCCGAGCCGTGCGGACATCTGCATATTCGGTAGTGAACGTCCCCCGCTCCGGTCACTCTCCGTCAACTCTTGACAACCCATCAACTCTGAATTCAAAATCTATTCAGTCGGATCCGGGCAAGGGCGCCGTCGAGGACCACGAGCTGGACGACCGAGGGCGGCCGTTCACCTGCTGCTGCACGCCGGGGGTACGCCGATGGGCACGACCGGGAGCAACGCCATGCACCTCCGCCGAACCTGCACCAGTCGACGTCGTGCACCGTTCGGGTTCGTCACGGCCGTCACACTCGCGCTGTCGGCCGCCCTGCTCCCGGCCTGCAGTCCGCCGACGCCCGGCTCGTCGGGCACGGGCGGCAAGGACACCCTCACCCTCGCGACCAACACCGGCGGCCTCAACCTGAACCCGATGCTCGGTGTCAGCCGCACGGACCAGTGGATCACCTCGCTGATGTACCCGTCGCTGCTCGAGCTGAAGACCGACGGCTCCTTCGTGCCGAGCCTGGCGACCAAGTGGGGCTACGAGAACCCACTCAAGGCGTACGTCGAGATCCGCGACGACATGAGGTGGAGCGACGGCACGCCGCTGACCGCGGACGACGTGGCGTTCACGTTCAACGCCACGAAGAAGCACAAGATCGTCAGCGGCCTCGCCTACGCCTACGCCAGGAACACCGAGTCGGCCAAGGCGGTGTCGAAGACCAGGGTCGAGTTCACCCTCGCCAGGCCGGACCGCGTCGTGCTCGAGGTCGGCATCGGCTTCTGGATGAAGATCGTCCCGAAGCACGTCTTCAGCAAGGTCGGTGACCTGAACAAGTTCACCAACAACAAGGATTGGGTCAGCGCGGGCCCGTACAACCTCACCAAGGTCGTGCCCGGCTACAGCTACACCCTGGAACGGGTGACGCCGTTCCCGCTTGCGCCGAGCGACACGCCGATCATGAAGACGATCAACTATCGCGTGTACCCGGACGTCAACAGCGAGATCCTCGCGCTGCGCAACGGGGAGGTCGACGCGATCGCCAACCCGCTGCCGCCCGTGCAGAGCAACATCCTGCGCAAGACCGAAGGGTTGAAGATCGTCAAGGTTCCCGGCATCGGGTTCACCGACGTCACCTTCAACATGAAGCGCAAGCCGTTCAACTCGGTCCTGGTGCGCAAGGCGTTCGCGCACGCGATCGACAACGAGGACATCAGGAAGACCGTCTTCCAGGGACAGGCGAGATCGACGCACAGCGGCCCGATCCCGGCGAGCCTGGAGAAGTACTTCGACCCGAGTCTGAAGGAGTACGAGTACGACCCTGAACTCTCCCGCCGGTTGATGCGCAAGGCCGGGTTCAAGGCCGACGAGGACGGGATGTTCCCCGGCACCTACGAGCTCATCTACTCGCTCCAGGACATCGGCAGCGTGCAGATGGTGGACCTGATCAAGGAGTCGGCGGCGAAGGCCGGCCTGCGGATCAAGCCGCGGGGGATGGAGCGGAACACTTGGCTGGCTAAACGCGTCGCGGGTGACTTCGACATCTACACCGGGAACTTCGGCATCAACTTCGGCCCGGGAAGCCTGGCCAACCTGCTGCTCCCCGGTGGCCCGAACAACTTCTCCTTCGTCAACGACCCCTCGCTGACGGCGCAGGTGCAGAAGGCGCTCACCACCAGCGGCGAGACGCAGGTGCAGACGGTGCACGCGATCTCGAAACGGGTCCACGACGAGGTCATCGACGACGTCATCATGACCCAGGACTTCTACTACGCGTACAGCTCGGCGTTGTCCGGCTTCATCGTGCGCCCGAGTGACGTGCTGTCGATCGTCACCGCCAGATCGATCGCCAACGTCAAGCGGACGACGGACTGAGCCGGCGGAGGTCGAGACGATGCACACTTTCGCAGCCTTCGTGGGACGGAAGGTCCTCCGCGCCTTCGTCACGCTGTGGGCCGCCGCGACCGTCACCTTCCTGTTGCTGCGCCTGCTTCCCGGCGATCCCACGCTCGCCGTGGCGAACACCGACTTCATGACCGACGCGGCCCGCAGCCAGCTGCGCGCGGACTACGGACTCGACGAGCCGCTGGTCGTGCAGTACGGCAAGTACCTCTGGCAACTGGCGCACGGCAACCTGGGCGTCTCGTTCAGCCAGCGTGTACCGGTCACCGACGTGCTGATGGAGCGGCTGCCCTGGACGCTCCTGCTCACCGGCCTGGCTCTGTTGCTGACGGTCTGCATCGGCATCCCGCTCGGCGTCTTCGCGGCCACGCATCCGCGGACGTTCGTGGACCGCGGCGTGCAGGTCCTCGGCGTGGCCGGACAGTCCCTGTTCGTGCCGAGCATGGGCATATTCCTGCTCTACCTCTTCGGCCTCATGCTCGGCTGGTTCCCCATCGGCGGCGCCTACGAGCTCAACACGTACGGGGGAGAGTGGTACTGGAGTGTGGCGAGACACGTCGTCCTCCCGTGCATCAGCCTGGCCCTGATCAGCCTCGGCTCGTACGTGCTGGTGATGCGCTCGACGCTGGTCGAGTCGCTCGGCGGTGAGTACTGCGAGCTGGCCAGGGCGAAGGGGCTGCCGAACCGCTCTGTCGTCTGGAAGCACGCCCTGCGCAACGCGTTGCTGCCGGCGACGACACTCCTCGGCCTGCAGTTGGGACACCTGGCGGGCGGCGCGGTCCTGACCGAGACGGTGTTCGCGTACCCAGGGGTCGGCCGCGCGATCTTCGAAGCGGTCACGCAGTTGGACTTCCCCGTCCTGCAAGGCGCCTTCATCTTCCTGGCGGCCGCCGTGATCCTGGCCAACCTGGTCACCGATGTCGCCTACGGGATCCTCGACCCGCGAGTGAGGACGGCATGACGACACAGCTCAGCGTGCCGGACACGCAACTGACCGAGCCGGACGAGCCGGCGGCGGCGCGGGTGACCTGGACGGCGTTCCGGCGCAACCCGCTGGGCATGGCGGCGATCGGCGTGATGGCGTTGTTCGCCGTCGTCGCCGTCGCGGCTCCGTTGATCGCCGACTACCCGTCGGGGCACGGCCCGAGAGTGCTGGTGGGTCCCTCGTCCACCTACTGGTTCGGCACCGACGGGCTCGGAAGGGACATCTTCAGCGAGGTCGTCTGGGGCACCAGGTCGAGCCTGCTGACCGCGGTCGCCGCGACGATACTCGCGGTGGCGCTCGGTCTCGTGCTCGCCGTGACGAGCGTCTACTTCAAGTGGCTCGACGGGGCCGTCGGCGTCGTCGTCGACCTCGTGCTCTCGTTGCCGGTGCTGCCACTGATGCTGCTGGTCGCCGCGCTGGTCGGGCCGAGCCAGGTCACCGTCGTCCTCGTGATCGCCTTCTTCAGCTGGCCGGAGGTCGCGCGGATTGTCCGCTCCCAGGGGCTGACCGTGGTGCGACTGCCGTACGTCGACGCGGCGCGCGTGGTGGGTGGCTCGAGCTTCTGGATCATCCGTAGGCACATCGTCCCCGCGGTCGCACCCGTGGTGGTCGTCGCGCTGGTGCTGACGGTGTCGCGCGCGGTGCTGGTCGCGGCCGGCCTGTCCTTCCTCGGCGTCGGCGACCCGAACGCCTGGTCGTGGGGTCGCATCCTGTTCGAGGCGCAGCAGTCCGGTGCCATGCAGAGCGCGTGGTGGACCGCACTGTTCCCCTCGCTCGCGATCTTCCTGCTCGTCCTGTCGGCGATCCTCGTGTCGATCGCCTACGACGACGCCCGCCACGCACGGATCTGGGAGCGGTAGCGATGGACGTAGCGACCAGGCGGCGAACGGTGTTGCGTGTCCAGGGCCTCTCCGTGACGTTCGGCAGCCGCCGCGGCACGCTGGCGGCCGCCTCCGACGTCGACCTCGAGATCGGCAGCGGTGAGCTGCTCGCCCTGCTCGGGGAGTCCGGCTCGGGCAAGTCCGCCACCGCACGGGCGATCATGGGACTGCAGACGCCGAACGCCACGGTCGAGGCGGACGAGATGTCGCTCGCCGGCACCGACCTGTTGCGGCTGTCGGAGAACGAGCGCAGACGCATCCGCGGCAACCGGATGAGCATGGTCTTCCAGGATGCGCTCTCGGCGCTCAACCCGGTGCTCAGCATCGGCGACCAGATCGGTGAGCTCTTCCGCGCGCACCGGGGCGTCTCCCGTCGCGAGGCGAAGGAACGTGCCACCGAGCTGCTGGCGATGGTCGGCATCCCGGCCCCGAAGAGACGGATCGGGCAGTACCCGCACGAGTTCTCCGGCGGCATGCGGCAACGCATCCTGATCGCCATGGCGATCGCCCTCGAGCCCGAGCTGCTCATCGCCGACGAGCCGACCACGGCGCTCGACGTGACGATCCAGGCGCAGATCCTGGAGCTGCTCGACACGCTCCGGCAGAGGTTGAACATGGCGGTCCTCTTCATCACGCACGACCTCGGTGTCGTCTCGGAGATCGCCGACCGGGCCGCCGTGATGTACGGCGGGCGCATCGTCGAGGCAGGGACCGCCGACGACCTGTTCGACCGGCCGAGCCACCCGTACACCGAGGCGCTGCTGGCGTCGGTACCGCGGGCAGGTGGACGGCGCGAGGAGTTCGCGCTCATCCCCGGCAGTCCACCGAACCCCCTGCGGCTACCGTCCGGCTGTGCGTTCCACCCGCGGTGTGCCTGGGCGGTCGAGAAGTGCGAGTCGACCCGGCCGCCCCTCGTCGAGTTCGCCGGTCGGATGACGGCCTGTCATCGCGCGGAGGAGGTGCATCGTGGCAGCGAATGACGAGGTGGTCCTCCAGGCCAGTGACCTCACCAAGACGTTCGTCACCGGCAAGCTAGGGCTGGGACGCGCCAGGGTCAGTGCGGTCGACGGGGTCAGCCTGACGCTGCACAAGGACGAGACCGTCGGCATCGTCGGGGAGTCGGGGTCGGGCAAGACGACCCTGGCGAGGCTGCTCGTCGGTCTCGAACGGGCCGACTCAGGCTCGATCCACTACCGCGGCACGGACCTCGCGCTCGTCAGGGGGAGGGCGCGGATGCGGCTGCGCGAACGGGTGCAGATGGTCTTCCAGGACCCGTACGCGTCACTCGACCCGCGGATGACCGTGTTCGAGATCATCGCGGAACCGCTTCGCGTGCACCGCAAGGTGAAGGGAGCCGGACGCGGGAAGTACCGGGACAGGGTGGCGGAGCTGCTCGGTCTTGTCGGTCTGCCGACCGACGTCATGTCCCGGCATCCGCACCAGTTCTCCGGCGGGCAGCGGCAACGGATCGGCATCGCCAGAGCGCTCGCTCTCGAACCCGAGGTGCTCGTCTGCGACGAGCCGGTGTCCGCGCTCGACGTCTCGGTGCAGGCCCAGATCGTGAACCTGCTCTACGGCCTGCAGCGATCGCTCGGCATGGCCATCGTGTTCATCGGCCACGACCTCACCGTCGTACGCCAGGTGTCCGACCGGGTCTGCGTCATGTACCTGGGCCGCATGGCCGAAGAGGGTGATGCCGCGGCCATCTTCGACGGGCCCGCGCACCCGTACACGCAGGCACTGTTGTCCGCGTCACCTGTGGTCGACCGGGGCCGGCGTGGGCGGCTCGGCTCCCGCATCCTGCTGAAGGGTGACCCGCCGAGTCCCGCGGAACCGCCGTCCGGGTGCAGGTTCCACACGAGGTGCCGGATGGCCGCGGAGACATGCGGCACGAAGACTCCCGCCCTGCGGTCGGTGGAGGCACATCCATCGGGGGCGAGACAGGTGGCGTGTCATTTCGCCGAGGACGCGCTCACCAGGCTCGACGAGGTCTTTCCAGAGCCCGAACGATCGACAAGCCAGCAGAGTCATCGACAGCGAAAGGGTGAGAGTCGTTGAGTGACAACGAGTTCCCGATCAGGTTCAAGAAGACGCGGTACAACGGCTACAGGTCGTACTCGTACCTCGAAGCCGGCGCCGACTACGACGAGTTCAAGCTGGTTCCCGAGCTGGGCCGGGTACCGCTGTACGACCTCGGGCTCACCGAGGACCAGGTCGCGCGGACCGTCGGCCTCATCGACGACAACATCATCATCAGCCTGCACGAGCACCCCAACGTACGGGTCGAGAAGATCAGCGAGCTGATCCAACTGATTCGCACGGGCCGGTACAGGACCGGTTACGAGGGCCTCTCCCGGTCGGGCATGACGGCGGTGTTCGACAACCTGATGAACGGCATCTCCTGCGTCACGAGCAAGTGGGGCTGGAAGTGGGACGACGTCATCATCGACATGGGCATGCGCCTCTCCGACATCGCCCACCAGGACTACGTCATCATCGGCTACTCCGTCGACGACATCGTGCGGGCGAAGGAGAACGGGCAGCTCGCGCTGGTGCTGTGCCTGGAGTCGGCCACCCCGATCGAGAACGAGGTGGACAGGCTCGACATCCTCTACGGGTACGGTGTGCGCCAGATCGGCGTCGCGTACTCCGAGTCCAACTCGCTCGGTTCCGGGTTGAAGGAGTCGAGGGACGGCGGCCTCACCGTGCTCGGCAAGCGTGCCGTGGAGCGGATGAACAAGCTCGGTATCGCGGTGGACGTGTCGCACGCCGGTGACCAGACCAGCCTGGACACGTTCGAGGCGTCGAGCAAGCCCGTGCTCATCACCCACGCCGGTGCCCGCGCGATCTGGCCGACGCCGCGGATGATGCCGGACGAGGTTCTCACCGGATGCGCCGAGACCGGTGGCGTGATCGGCATCGAGGCCGCGCCGCACACGACGATCTCCCACGACCACCCGTTGCACACCATCGACTCGGTGATGGACCATTTCGAGTACTGCGTGAACCTGATGGGCATCGACCACGTCGCCTTCGGTCCTGACACGCACTACGGCGACCACGTCGCGACGCATGACACCTTCGCCGGTCACTTCGGTGTGCACCAGGCGCACTCGGGGCCGACGTACGAGAAGGTGCCGTACGTCGCGGGTCTGGAGAACCCCACGGAGAACTTCTTCAACATCGTCGGCTGGCTGGTCAAGCACGGGTACAGCGACGAGGACATCAACAAGGTCACGGGCGGCAACATCATGCGGGTGCTCGAGGAGATCTGGTAACCGGATGGGTGACACGAGTAGCGGTGTCTTCTATGCCGGGAAGGGCCTGTTCGACGGTGTGAGCGACGCGTTGCGCCCAGGCGCTGGCGTGCTCGCCGTCGACGGCCGGGTCGCCGGCGTCGGGGAATGGGACGAGTTCGCCGGGCCAGGTGTCACGAGGGTCGATCTCGGCGAGCGGGTGATCGTGCCGGGTTTCGTCGACGCGCACACGCACGTGACGTTGCGGCCGGGGGAGGGCAACCAGCCGGGGCAACGGTCCAAACCCGTGTCGCGGCAGACGGTACGGGCTGCGGAGAACCTGCGCCAGATGCTGCTCTCCGGCGTCACGACCGCGCGGATCATGAACGAGGGCTTCGACATCGACGTCGAGTTCCGCACCGCGCTCGCCAGGGGTGAGGCGTGTGGTCCGCGACTGACCGTCTGCGGCATCGGGCTCGCGCCACCCGACGGGCACGGGAGCGCGTTGGGCGGCGTGGCCGGTGTCGACGACCTGCGCGCCGCGGTCGCCGAGCGGGTGCGGACAGGTGCCGACCACGTAAAGATCTACACGACAGGCGGTGTCTCCTCGACGAACACGTCGCTGGGAGAGTCGCAGTACTCGGCCGACGAGATCGCGGCGATCGTCGACGAGGCGGCGAAGGCAGGGCTGCACGTGTCCGCGCACGCGCACGGAGGTCCCGGCGTGGACTTGGCGGTGGCGAAAGGCATCCACTCCATCGAGCACGGCGCGATGCTCACCGACCAGAGCATCGCCGCCATGGTGGAGCACGGCACCTGGCTGGTGATGACGAGCACCATCCTCTTCCACCCCAGTGGGATCGAACGCGGCGACGCGGGCGAGCCTGCCGTGATGAAGAAGGTGAAGGAGGCGCGGGCCAGCACGGAACGCGTGGCGCAGCAGGTACGCGAGACCGGCGTGCGCGTGGCACTCGGCACCGACTCGATGCACGGTCTGTTCGGGTACGAGATCCAGTGGATGGTCGAGCGTGGCTGGTCGGCCGCTGCCGCGCTGCGTGCTGCGACCAGTGGTGGCGCGGACCTGCTCGGCATCGATGACATCGGTCGGTTGCGGGTCGGTGCACGAGCCGACTTCGCCGTGCTCGATGGAGACCCGTTCGACGACATCGACGCAGTCCGCCGGGTGGCCGCCGTCTACCTGGACGGTGTGGAGGTCGTGAGCGACGGGTTCTGCCGGTCGCACCGCGATCCGTATGGGCAGACCGTCAACGGCAAGCCGGTGGACTGAGAGGCACATCGTGACTGACATCAAGCGGCGTATCGCGTACCTGGTTCCCGGTCCCATGCACCTGACCTCGCTCGGCGCGGCCGAGGTCGAACGGCGGGGCGCGAAGCTGCAGGAGTGGAGCGAGTCCGGCACGGAGGTGACCATCCGCACCTCCGAGTACGGACCGGCGTCGATCGAGTCCGGATACGAGTCCGCGTTGAGCGTGCCGCCGGCGACAGAGATGGTGCTGCAGGCCGACAAGGACGGCTTCGACGCCGGCATCGTGGGCTGCTTCAGCGGCCCGGGACTGGACGCGCACCGGGAGATCACCGACATGCTCGTCCTGGCGCCCGGCGCGGTGTGCATCGCGTTGGCCACGACACTGGGCCACCGGTTCAGCATGCTCGCGACCGGTCCGGGCAGGGCACCGGTGTTCCGCAAGATGGCGTGGGAGGCAGGTGTCAGCGACGCACTGGCATCGGTGCGGTCCGTCGACACACCGGTACTCGAGCTCGGCACGGACAGGTCGGCCACGTTGGCGCGGGTCGCCGAGCAGTGCCGCGCCGCCGTCGACGAAGACGGTGCCGACGTGTTGATCCTCGGGTGCATGAGCATGGGCTTCCTGGAGGTCGCCGAGGAGCTGACCCAGGAGCTCGGGGTCCCGGTGATCAACCCGTCGAAGACGGTGCTCAAGTTCGCCGAGGCCACTCTGTCGCTGAAGCTCACCCACAGCAGGGCGGCGTACCACACCCCGCCGAAGATCGCGAAGGGGATGTCGCCAGACGAGCTGGTGCTCGGTGCGGCGAGCACCTGACATGGTCACGCTGCTCACCGAGGACGACGTGCGTGCGTCCGTCACGTACGCCGGGCTGTACGCCGTGATCGAGGACTCGTTGCGCCGTTGGCATACGCGCGGCGTCGGCCACCGACCGCGGTCCCGGCTGTCGACCGGCGCGACGAGTCTGCACGTGCTCGCCGGCGCCGACGCCGGTGCCGGATACGTCGGCGTGAAGGCGTACGGGGCCCATGGGCGGGGCCACGACCATGTCGTGCTCCTCTACCGTGACAGCGACGGTGGCCTCGACGCCATCGTGGCCGCCGGTGCGCTCGGCGTGCTTCGTACCGGAGTCGCGTCCGCCGTGGCCACCAGACACATGCACGGCGACACCCGGGTGCTCGGCATCGTCGGCTCGGGCAACCTGGCCACGTCGCACGCGCTGGCGATAGCGGCGAACAGTCCCCGCATCGGTGAGATCCGTGTCCACAGCAGGGATCAGGCCAACAGGGAGCGTTGCGCGGCCGGCATCGAAGCCGAGCTCACCGCCGGCACGTGCACTGTGCGCGCGGTGAGTTCGGTGGCCGAGGCGTGCGAGGGCGCGGACGTCGTGTGCACGACGACGACGGCGCACCGACCGGTGCTCGACTCCGCCGACGTGGGCCACGCTGCGCACGTCAACGCGGCCGGCTCCAACGGGCTGGCACGGGTGGAGGTGTCCGCCGCGGTGGTGGCACGTTCCCGGGTCGTCGTCGACTCCCGCGAACAGGCCAGGAACGAGGCCGGTGACCTGCTCGCCCTGGTGGAGTCCGGCCGCCTCGACTGGCAGCAGCTGCCCGAGCTCGGCGAGGTCGTGAGCGGATCACGCACACCGCTGCCGGTCGGCGGGTCGTCCTCGGCGGAGAAGCCCGACCTGACGCTCTTCGAGTCGCTCGGGATCGGGCTGTTCGACGTCACCGCGGCGGCACACGCGTTGAGCGTCGCGCGTACACACGGTCTCGGCACCGAGACCGGTCTCGGCGGGGAGGGCGGATCGTGAGGATCAGAGCCGCGGGTGACACGACGATCAGCCACCCGCTGGGCGGTTCCCTGGAGGCGGGCGAGAAGCCCGGCGACAGTGCACTGCACCTGCTCGCCGGTGGCGACGTCAACATCGCGAACCTCGAGGTCGCGCTGACCGACGAGGGGTATCCGGGGGAGAAGTACGCCGTCCTCACCTCGGAGCCCGCGATGGCCGCCGAGTACGCCAGGCTCAGCGCCGACGTCTGGTCCATCGCGACGAACCACGCGCTCGACTACGGCATCGACGGGCTGCGGGGCACGATGGCGGCGCTCCGGGAGTACGACCTCGCGTTCGCCGGCGCGGGTGAGGACATCGATGCCGCGCTCGCTCCGGTGTACGTGTCCGCACGCAGCGGTGAACGGGTCGGGTTCGTCAACTTCTGCTCGGTGCTACCGCCGGGCTCGCGGGCGACCTCCGTGCGGCCAGGACTCGCGCCGATCCGGATCGGACAGAGCTACGAGTTCGACGGTGTGCGGCTCGACGAGCAGCCTGGCTCGCCGCCGACGGTGCACACGTGGGCGATCGAAGCGGACGTCGAGCGCGCGGAGTCGGTGATCGCGGGCGCCGCGAGGAACGCCGACATCGTCGTCGTCGCCCTGCACTGGGGCGTTCCGTGGTGCTACCTGCCGGCGAACCAGGGGCCGCTCGCCGAGTACCAGCGGCCGTTGGCGCACCGGCTGATCGACGCGGGTGCCCGGGTGCTCGTCGGCCATCACCCCCACACGGTGCATCCGATGGAGTTCTACGGCAACGGCGTGGTGCTCTTCTCGACGGGGAACTTCGTGTTCCACGACACGGCGGAGCTGCCTGCCGACCACCGCAGGGTCACACCCGCGCTCAAGCCGATCCTGCGCAGCGGGCCCTGGTTCGAGTCGGCCGTCTTCGACGTCACGGTGGAGTCCGACGCGGTGACCGTACGGCCGTTGCCCATCGAGCTCGACAAGGCCGGCGAACCCATGCACGCCCGCCCCGACGTCGCTCGGCACATCCTCGAGTACCTGCGCGACTCGTCGCGTGAGCTGGATCCCCGTATCGTCGTGACGGACGATGGCGCCTTCGGTGGAGGAGTGGATGGCTGACGACGATCTCGCCGTCTCGATCGCCAGGCTGCGCGGTGACGTCGAGGCGCTCGGCCGCATCGGTAGGGACGAGGAGACCGGCGGCGTCAGCCGTACGTCGTTCTCCGTGGCGGACGCTGCCGCGCGGCGATGGCTCGCGGATCGGGTCGAGGACGCGGGACTGTCCTGGCGGCAGGACGGTCTCGGCAACGTCTTCATCCGCGTGGAGCCGACCGATCCCGCCGCCGCGGCACTGCCCGCGGTCTGGTCGGGCTCGCACATCGACAGCGTGCCCAACGGCGGCAGGTTCGACGGCGCGCTCGGTGTGCTCGCCGCGCTCGAGTGCGCGCGCTGCCTCAGCGACCACAGGGACGCGTTGCGCAGACCGGTGCAGGTCGTCGTGTTCACCGACGAGGAGGGCAACTACCACCACCTCTTCGGGTCGAGCGCGCTCGCGCGCGGGTTCGACGCCGACCAGCTCGCCGGACTGCGCGGACGAGACGGCGATCGCCTCGTCGACACGCTCGCGGCGACAGGATGGGACCTCGACGCGGCGACGCGCACGAAGGTGGACCCCGCGGACGTCCACGCGTTCCTCGAGCTGCACATCGAACAAGGTCCGCGGTTGGAGGCGCAGCACATCGACATCGGTGTGGTGACGTCCATCGTCGGCCTGGGCGGCGGCGAGCTCACCTTCCACGGACGCGCCGACCACGCGGGGACCACCCCGATGGGCTCGCGTCAGGATGCCCTGCGCGCCGCGGGCGCCTTCCTCGCCGGGCTCGCCGACATCGCAGGCGGCGTCAGCGACACCGCGGTGCTCACGTGTGGTCTGCTCGAGGTGGCACCGGGGGCGTCGAACGTCGTGCCGGGAACGGCGAAGCTGACGCTGGACTTCAGGGACACCGAACGTGACCGGATCGAGCAGCTGGAACGGGCCGTCGTCCACGCGGCGGAGCGCGCTGCGGCCGCGCACGGCGTCACGACGTCGTACGTCTCCGACGGGACCATCGACCCGGTGCGGCTCGACGACGGGCTCCGCGACCTGATCGAGTCGATGGCCGTCGAGCGCGGGTACAGCACGACGCACCTCCCCTCGGGAGCCGGCCACGACTCGCAGAACATGGCCACGCTCGCCACCACCGCCATGATCTTCGTGCCGAGCAAGGGCGGTCACAGCCACTCACCCGCAGAGGACACCGACTGGCCCGACGTCGAACGCGGCGCGAACGTGCTGCTCGGTGTGCTCGCCACCGTGGCGTTCGCACCGCCCGCCTGACGGCTCACCCCTCCGGCAGGTCCGGCCCACGCGCGGCGAACTCCGCGCGGACCGCGGCGAACAGCGCGGCATCGGTGAACAGGTCGGCACCGGTCTTCGCCAACGCCGTCGCCATGCGCAGCATCGCCGTGTGCGCCCGCGGCGATGCCGCCGCCTCGGCCATCTCCGTCGAGTGCCCCGCCGTGCCGGACTCGACGATCTGCAGGTATGGATGGATGGCGGGCAGCCGCAGGCTGATGTTGCCGATGTCCGAGGACCCGACGCCGCCGCGCAGGATGGGCGGCTCGACGTTCTCACCGGCCGCTTTGAGGTAGTGCATCACCCGGTCGGCGATCGTGTGGTTGTTCTTGCGTTCCGCGTACATGTGGCCGCGCGTGACGTCGACCGTCGTGCCGGTGGCGGCGGCTGCCGCGTCGGCGCAGGCGACCACGCGTTCGACGTGTTCCTCGGCGATCGCGCTGGTGACCCCGCGGACCTGGAAGGCGGCCTTCGTGTAGTCGGGAACGATGTTGGCGGCCTTGCCACCGTCGAGGATGACGCCGTGCACGCGCGACGGCTCGGGCAGGAACTGGCGCATCGCGTCGACGGCGACGAAGAGCTGGATGACGGCGGCGAGCGCGCTGCGTCCCATGGTCGGGTTGTTCGCGGCGTGTGCGGCCTTGCCGTGGAACTCGAAGGTGATCGGTTGCGACGCGAGCGCGTGCCGGATACCGGTCGTGCGGTCAGCCGGGTGGAACATCAACGCGGCGTCGACGTCGTCGAACAACCCGGCGTCGAGCTCGATGATCTTGCCTCCGGCGCCCTCCTCTCCCGGCGTCCCGATGACGCGCAGGGTGCCGGAAAGGTCCGGCATCGCCCGTCGCAGCGCGGTGGCAGCGGCGATGCCGCCGGTCGCGATCAGGTTGTGCCCGCACCCGTGTCCGAGGCCGGGCAGCGCGTCGTACTCGAGCAGGTAGGCCACCACCGGGCTGCCCTGGCCGAGCTCACCGACGAAGGCGGTGTCGAGCCCCGCGACGGGCGCCTGCACCCGGAACCCCTCGTCGGTGAGCCAGGTGCGCAGCAGCTCGGCGGAGTGATGTTCGACCATGGCGACCTCGGGGTGCGCGTGCAGCTCGAGGCTGAGCTCGCGCAGCCGTGGGTCGAGCTCGGCGATGATCTCCTCGATGCTCGAGTGCACGGCGTCGACGCCGGTGTCCAGGTCAGGTGTCGCGCTCACCGGTCTCCTCTGGATTGCGGGCATGGAAACGTTTGAAGGCTTCGGCTGCGTGCCGCACGTGCGCGCGGCACTCGCGCTCCGCGCGCACGGCGTCGCCGCCGGCGATGGCGTCGACGATGCACGCGTGCTCCTCGAGGGCGACGGAGAGCCGCCCCGGCTCGCGCGGGGGGCCGCCCGAGCCGAGCCTGACCTGGCCCAGCAGGTTCTCCACGGCCTGGAGCAACCTGCCGTTTCCCGCCGCTTGCCAGATCGCCCGGTGGAACTGGATGTCGAGGTCGACGAAATCGGCTCGCCGCCCACGCTTGACCAGTGACTGCTGGCGGTGCAACAGCTTTCTCAGCACCTCGCACAGCTCCGCGCGTTGGGGAGAACTGGCGGCATTCCTGCCCGCGATACCGTCGATCATCTCGCGCAGCTCGTAGATCTCCAGCATGTCCTTCTGGCTGACCGTGGGCACGAAGAAGCCGCGGTGTGGCACACCGGTGATGAAGCCCTCACGTTCGAGCGCGGCGAGCGCCGCCTTGATCGGTGTGGGGGAGAGGCCGAGCCGTTCGGTGAGGACACGGACGACGATCTTGGAGCCCGGTGGGAACTGGTTGGCGAGGATGTCGGAGCGGATCGCGGTGTACGCCTGCTGCGTCAAGGTGCTGCGATCCACTACCACCGTCGCCCCCTTACGAACGGCACCCACCGACCACCTGTCAAACCACGCTGGAGTCAAATTGAATCTTAGATCTATTCTGCGGAGAATATCAAACATGCGGGGTGGTGTGAGGACGTCACCCAGTGCAGGGGACGTGGTGAAGCCCATCCCACGAGATGAGTCTGCCGGCGCTGCGGAGAGGTCAGCTCAGAAGTAGGGCGTGATGATGCCGATGTCACCGGCGTCGAGCCGCGGTGCGGGGAACGCCGTGCGCCACGGCTTCAGCAGCACCTTGTACTCACGCCGGGTCAGGTTGGGCCTGGCGAACGCGCCGGCGACCGCGTCGCGCAACGCCTTCAGCCCGATGCTCGCGACGTCGGGGTCGTCGGATGCGGCGAGCGTGTCGTGGAATGTCGCGCTGATCGAGTCGAAGGTGCGGAGCACGTCGACGACGAGCGGGCAGTCGGGATCGAGCGCACGGGCGCGCGCACCGGCCACCTCGGTGGTGTTGGTCCACACCTCACCGAGCAGCCGGAGATCGTCGTCTCCGAGCAGCGGGATCTGGCCGACGATGCCGGTGATCTCCTCGAGGTTGGGATGCCGGCCGAGGTCGGTGACGAGGCCTCGCCTGGTCCTCAGGAATGCGGGTCTCCACGACATCGTCGCCCCCTCTTCGGCGTGTCGGCTTGCGGGTCCGTCGAGTGCGCTGACACTAGCTCGGGCGACGGCGGCGCGCTAGTCCCGCCACGGTGCGTGCCCGCCCGGCTCCCCTCCCTAGGATTCCCCGCCGGCCTCGCCGGGGTCCGCGGCCTGGACGTCGTGCAGACGGTAGGTGTCGATCGCCTGCTTGAGCACGTCGTGCTTGACGCTGCCCTGGCGGGCGAGCGCGGTGAGCACCCCGAGCACGATCGACTCGGTGTCGACGTGGAAGAACCGGCGGGCGGCGCCGCGGGTGTCGGAGAACCCGAAGCCGTCGGTGCCGAGCGCGAGCCAGTCTCCCGGCACCCACGGCGAGATCTGGTCGGGCACGGCGCGCATGAAGTCGCTGACCGCCACCACCGGCCCCGCGGACTGCTCCAGCGTCGTGGTGACGTACGGCGTGCGCTGCTCGTCGTCGGGGTGCAGGTAGTTCCACTCCTCGCAGGCCACCGCCTCGCGGCGCAGCTCGTTCCACGAGGTCGCGGACCACACGTCGGCTGCCACGCCCCACTGCTCGGCGAGGAGCTCCTGCGCCTGCACCGCCCACGGCACGGACACGCCGGAGGAGAGGATCTGCGCCTTGGGGTGGTCGCCGCCGAGGGTGGCGGCGCGGTAGCGGTAGAGCCCCTTGAGCATCCCGTCGACGTCGACGTCGACGGGCTCGGCCGGGTGCTCGATCGGCTCGTTGTAGATGGTGAGGTAGTAGAAGACGTTCTCACCGTGCGGGTGCTCGTCGCTCGAGCCGTACATCCGGCGCAGGCCGTCCTGCACGATGTACGCGAGCTCGAACGCGTAGGCCGGGTCGTAGTGCACGCAGGCGGGGTTGGTCGAGGCCAGCAGCGGCGAGTGGCCGTCGGCGTGCTGGAGTCCCTCGCCGGTCAGGGTCGTACGCCCGGCGGTCGCGCCGAGCAGGAACCCGCGTGCCATCGAGTCGCCGGCGGCCCACATCTGGTCGCCGGTGCGCTGGAAGCCGAACATCGAGTAGAAGATGTAGACCGGCACCATCGGCGTGCCGTGCACCGCGTACGACGTGCCGGCCGCGATGAACGAGCCCATCGCACCGGACTCGGTGATGCCCTCGTGCAGGAGCTGTCCCTGCTGCGACTCCCGGTAGGAGAGCAGCATCGTGCGGTCAGCCGGCTCGTACTGCTGGCCGTGCGGCGCGTAGATCTTCTGCGACGGGAACAGCGAGTCCATGCCGAACGTCCGGAACTCGTCGGGCGCGATCGGGACGAACCGCTTGCCGAGGTCGTCGCTCTTGATGAGGTCCTTGAGCAGCCGCACGAACGCCATCGTCGTCGCGATCTTCTGCTTGCCCGAGCCCTGCTTCAGCTCGGCGTAGGCCTCGTCGCCCGGCAGCGCGATCGGCTTGCTGCGGTTGACCCGCTCGGGCAGGAACCCGCCGAGCTGCCGGCGGCGCTCCATCATGTACTGGATCTCGTCGTCGTCCTGGCCGGGGTGGTAGTACGGCGGGAGGTCGGCCTCGAGCGCCTCGTCGGAGATGGGCAGGTAGAGCCGGTCGCGGAACTCCTTGAGGTCGTCCTTGGTGAGCTTCTTCATCTGGTGGGTCGCCATGCGGCCCTCGAAGCTCTCCAGGGTCCAGCCCTTGATCGTCTGCGCGAGGATGACGGTCGGCTGGCCCACGTGCGCGCGGGCGGCCTCGAACGCCGCGTAGACCTTCCGGTAGTCGTGGCCGCCGCGCGACAGCCGCTGCAGCTGCTCGTCGGACATCTCGGCGACCATCTTGCGCAGCCGCGGGTCGCCGCCGAAGAACGTCTCTCGGATGTACGAGCCCTCGCTGATGACGTACGTCTGGAACTGGCCGTCGGGCGTGGTGTTCATCATGTTCACCAGCGCGCCGTCGCCGTCCTGGGCGAGCAGCGGGTCCCAGTCGCGGCCCCAGATGACCTTGATGACGTTCCAGCCGGCGCCGCGGAACAGCGACTCGAGCTCCTGGATGATCTTGCCGTTGCCGCGTACCGGGCCGTCGAGGCGCTGCAGATTGCAGTTGACGATGAAGGTGAGGTTGTCGAGTTCCTCGCGGGCGGCCAGCGACAGGGCGCCGATCGACTCGGGCTCGTCCATCTCGCCGTCCCCGAGGAACGCCCACACGTGGGAGTCCTTCGTGTCCTTAATGCCCCGGTTCTGCAGGTAGCGGTTGAACCGGGCCTGGTAGATGGAGTTGATCGGGCCGAGGCCCATCGAGACGGTCGGGAACTCCCAGAAGTCGGGCATCAGCCGCGGGTGCGGGTACGACGGCAGCCCGCCGCCGGCCGTGGACTTCTCCTGCCGGAAGCCGTCGAGCTGTTGCTCGGTGAGCCGGCCCTCGAGGAACGCGCGGGCGTAGATGCCGGGGGAGGCGTGCCCCTGGAAGTAGACGTGGTCGCCCGACCCGTGCTTCTTGCCGCGGAAGAAGTGGTTGAAGCCGACCTCGTACAGGCTGGCCGCCGAGGCGTACGTCGCGATGTGGCCGCCCACTCCGAGACCGGGCCGGTTGGCGCGGCTGACCATGACCGCGGCGTTCCACCGGATGTACGCCCGGATGCGGCGTTCGATGTACTCGTCGCCGGGGAACCACGGCTCGCGCTCGGGCGGGATGGTGTTGATGTAGTCGGTGCTGCGCAGCGCGGGCACGCCCACCTGGCGCTCCCTGGCCCGCTCCAGGAGGCGAAGCATGAGGTACCGAGCCCTGGTGCGGCCCTCCGCCTCGACCACGTCGTCGAGGGACTCGAGCCATTCGGCGGTCTCGTCGGGATCGATGTCAGGCAGCTGGCTGGGTAGTCCGTCGCTGATGACATGGAAACGCTTGCGGTCGGCAGACACCTTGGTCTCTTCACCTTCGTCTCGGGCTTGTGGCCTGGAGTACACATCCCATCATCTGCCGTCCGGGCCCGAATCGGGTAGTCGGGTGGGCCGCCGATCGGCGTACGGACGTTCCTGGTCGAATGGGTCCGTGGACACGCGAGTGATCGAGGTCGCGACCGGTGACCGGGAGGCGATCGTCGACCTGACCGGGCACTGCGAGACGTTCCTCGGCGAGGTGGGTGCGTCGGACGGCCTCCTGCACGTCTTCGTGCCCCACGCGACCGCCGGCCTGGCCCTCATCGAGCTGGGCGCCGGCAGCGACGACGACCTGCTCGCGGCGCTCGGAGACCTGCTGCCCGCCGACGACCGGTGGCGGCACACGCACGGCTCCCGCGGGCACGGCAGGGCCCACGTCCTGCCCGCGCTCGTGCCGCCGTACGCGAGCGTGCCGGTCGTCGGGGGACGCCTTGCGCTCGGCACGTGGCAGAGCGTCACGCTGGTGGACGTGAACACCGATAACCGGGCCCGTAGGGTACGGCTCAGCTACCTTCCGGGATAGGGATTTCGTCACGAATGGCAGTGGCTACTTGCGCACTCTGGGTGACTTGTGTGGACTGTCGCCCACACTCGTGCCGCAAGGGCATGGAGACGACTTGAGGAGGGACCGACCAGTGAGCGCGACCGCGGAGCACGCGGACGGGCAGAAGGGCGCGGTGGCCGACCGCCTAGGGCTCAGCGAAGGACTCGTGGTCCAGGAGCTGGGATACGACGACGACTGCGACGACGCGCTCAGGAAAGCGGTCGAGCAGCGCATCGGCGGCGAGCTCGTCGACGAGGACTACGACGACGTCGTCGACGTCGTCCTGCTGTGGTGGCGGGAGAGCGACGGCGACCCCGCGGACGGCCTGCTCGAGGCTCCGGCGTCGCTCGTCGACGGCGGCGTGATCTGGCTCCTGACCCCCAAGGCAGGGCGCGACGAGTACATCGAGCCGAGTGACATCAGCGAGAGTGCGGTCACGGCGGGCCTGCAGGCGACCAGTAGCGTGAGTGCGGCGGCAGACTGGGTCGGCACCAGGCTGGTCCCGCCGCGGGCGAAGGGCAGGAAATGACGGTCGGCAGCGAGGACACCATCGACGGCGCTCTACCGGTGGGGACACAGGCCCCCGAGTTCGAGCTGACCGACCAGTACGGCGCGACCGTCCGGCTGTCCGACTTCCGCGGTTCGAAGGCCGTCCTGCTCGTCTTCTACCCCTTCTCGTTCACCGGGGTGTGCACCAGCGAGATGAGGGCCCTGCAGAAGCGGATCGCCGACTTCCAGAACGACCACGTACAGGTCGTCGGCGTCTCGTGCGACTCCACCTTCGTGCAGCGCGCGTTCGGCGAGCAGGAGCGCCTGGCCTTCCCCGTCCTGTCCGACCACTGGCCGCACGGCGACACCGCCCAGAAGTACGGCGTCTTCGACACCGAGCTCGGCGCCGCGAGGCGCGGCACCTTCGTGATCGACACCGAGGGCGTCGTCCGCTGGCAGGTCCTCAACGCGATCCCGAACGCGCGCAGCAGCGAGGCGTACGCCGAGGCCCTCGCGTCCCTGTAGGCTTGGCCGCCGACCCCAGCGACTCGTCAGTGCCAGGCGTCGCCATCGCCACGTCTGCCACTGACAAGTCGGTACGAGCGGGCGCATAGCTCAGTGGTAGAGCACCTCGCTTACAACGAGGGGGTCACAGGTTCGATCCCTGTTGCGCCCACCCACCCGTGGACTCCACCCGGGCGGTGTCGTGTCAGCAGATCTTGTAGTAGCCGGCACTCGTGAACTTGCAGGTGTCCAGGGTGGTGTTGTTGGAGTTGCGCAGGTAGGCCGTGTCGCCTGTGTTGTTCCAGACGTAGTTGCTATAGCCCCAGTAGCGGTGCCTGCTGGTGGTGGAGCCCTTGCCCGTATGGACGTAGATGGTGGCGCGCGGCCCGATGGAGTGGGCGCCGAAATGGAAGACGTGCGTCGACCCTTTGTCGCGCAACGTCCAACCCGTCATCCAGATCTTGGTACCGCTACTGTTGTGGAGCCTGACCCACTCCTGGTTGAGCTTGGTGTTGGTCCGTGGCGTGTCCGACCCCGGCACGTCGAAGTAGACCTTGGTGATCTGCACCCGGCTCGCCGCATCAGCCGCGGGCGCCATCACGACGAGCCCGGCGAACGCGACACCCACGGCGGATACCGCAGCTAACAGACGTTTGATCATGGCTTGTGTCCTCACACTCGACGTCCCCCAGCACAGGGCACCACCTGGGCACGCTGACGCAGGGCCGTTCACCGTCGATCGAGGTGAGGGTTCGCCACCGGCGACGGGGAGTGACCTCAGGCGCGCTGCAGCATCTCCGCGACAAGGAACGCCAGCTCCCAGCGACTGGCTGGCCGGTCGGCGCTGGAGCAGCCGGACTCAGCGGCTCACGGCGTTCTCCCGCTCCACCCGCGACAGCTTCTCCGGATTGCGCACGTAGTAGAACCCGGTGACCAGGCCGTCGTCGATCCGCATGGCGACGACGCCGTCGATCTCGCCGTTGAGCCGCATGATCAGGGCCGGGCCGCCGTTGACCTGCACCGGTTCGACCGACAGGTCGGCGCCGACCGAGGTGAGGCCGGCGGTGAACAAGCGGACCACCTTGTCCGCCCCCACGATGGGCCGCAGCACGGCCTGCTTGACTCCGCCACCGTCGCCCAAGAAGACGACGTCCGGCGCGAGGATGTCGAGCAGGCCTTGCACGTCGCCCGTCTCGACCGCCCGTTGGAACGCCTCGAGCGCACCTCGGGTCTCGGCCGGAGAGGCAACCCCGCGTGGGCGGCGCGCGGCGACGTGTGCCCGTGCCCGGTGGGCGATCTGGCGGACCGCGGCCGGGCTCTTGTCGACGGCTCCCGAGATCTCGTCGTACCCGAAGTCGAACACCTCGCGGAGCACGAAGACCGCGCGCTCGGTCGGCGCGAGCGTATCCAGCACCAGCAGCATCGCCATCGAGACGCTCTCGGCGAGCTCGACATCCTCGGCCACGTCGGGCGCGGTCAGCAGCGGCTCGGGCAGCCAGGGGCCGACGTACGACTCCTTGCGCCGGGCGAGCGTCCGCAGCCGGGTGAGCGCCTGGCGGGAGGCGATCCGGACCAGGTAGGCACGCTGATCCCGCACCGTGTCGAGATCGACATCCACCCACCGCAGCCAGGTCTCCTGGAGTACGTCCTCCGCGTCGGTGGCCGAGCCGAGCAGCTCGTAGGCCACGGTGAAGAGCAGGTTGCGGTGGGCGATGAACGCCTCGGTAGCAGTGTCCGGGCGGCCGTCACGAGCACGCGGCTCGGCAGTGTCCATCCCTCGCTCGTCGTGCTCGTCCATCGCCGGCTCCCTGCCTGTTCGCTCTCGACGTTGCCACACGCACAAGACGCCCGTCCCGACCGCCTTGTGACACCCACAGATGGGTAACACGTCACACAGCCGCGCTGTCACAAGGATCGGGCCGCCGGCGTCTCCATGGTCGTCAGGACCTCGCGTGAACCATCCGCGCGACACGCAACTCCACCAGTGAGGACGAAGTCATGGAACCCCGTATCGACCTGATGACGAACGAGATCGGCGTCAAATTCGCCAAGCGGTTCGCCAACGCCGGCATGGTGATCGACCAGTCGTCGCTGTCGAAGGCCACCCAGGAGCTGGTGAGCCTGCGTGCCAGCCAGATCAACGGCTGCGGTTGGTGCATCGATATGCACACCAAGGAGGCCGCCGCCGCAGGTGAGACCGCGGTCCGGCTCAACCTGGTCGCCGCCTGGCGCGAGGCCACCGTGTTCACCGAGGCGGAGCGGGCCGCGCTGGCGCTCGCCGAGGAGGGCACCCGGCTCGCCGACGCCCACCAAGGCGTGTCCGACGAGACGTGGGCCCAGGTGCGCAAGCACTACGACGACGACCAGATCGCCGCGCTGGTCTCCCTGGTCGCCCTGATCAACGCGGCCAACCGGCTCGCCGTGATCCTGCACCAACAGGGGGGTTCCTACGAGCCCGGCATGTTCACCAGCATGTCGAGCTGACCGGCAGGCGGATCCCGGTCCGGCGACCCGGCTGTCCTTGTCGGCTGCCAGTCGGGTCGTCGCCGTCTTAGTTCATCAGTTCGTGAGTTCAGTCGTTGCTGTACGATACGCGGCATGGTGATCGTCGCGACGCATGGCGAGGTGCTGGCCAGGTTCGGCCACGCCCTGTCCGACCCCACCCGGAGCCGGATCCTGCTGGCGCTGCGGGACGGCCCGGCCTATCCCGCCGACCTCGCGGACGCTCTCGCGGTGTCGCGGACGAACCTGTCGAACCACCTGGCGTGCCTGCGCGGCTGCGGCCTGGTCGTGGCGGTGCCGGAGGGCCGCAGGACCCGGTACGAGCTCGCTGCCCCCGACCTGGCACACGCGCTGGGTGATCTGCTCGGCGTGGTCCTGGCGGTGGATCCGGCCTGCCCACCCGGAGAGACCGGGGTGCCGTACTGATGGCCGCGGTGTTGTCGAGGCTGTCGACCAAGCAGCTGCCGGTGGCGGTGTCACCGCAGCGACGTGAGTCGCTGGCGCGGCGGGTGCGGTGGCTGGTCGTGGCGACGATCTCCTACAACGTGATCGAGGCGGTCGTCGCGATCACCGCGGGCACGCTGGCGTCGTCGACCGCCCTGATCGGGTTCGGGCTCGACTCGGTGATCGAGGTGTCGTCGGCGGCCGCGGTCGCCTGGCAGTTCGCCGCCCGCGATCCCGCGCGCCGGCAGGCGCGGGAGAAGACCGCGCTGCGGGTCATCGCGGTGTCGTTCTTCGCGCTGGCCGCCTACGTGACGGTCGAGTCGTCTCGCGCGCTACTGGGTGGCGGGGACCCTCAGCACTCCACGGTCGGGCTGGTGCTGGCCGCGATCAGCCTGGCGGTCATGCCCGGCCTGTCGTACGCGCAGCGCCGCGCCGGTCGGCAGCTGGGCTCGGCGACCGCGGTCGCCGACTCCAAGCAGACCCTGCTGTGCACCTACCTGTCGGCCGTCCTGCTGGTCGGACTCGGCCTGAACAGTCTGTTCGGCTGGTCGTGGGCAGATCCGGTGGCCGCGCTGGTGATCGCCGCCGTGGCCGTCAAGGAAGGCGTCGAGGCCTGGCGCGGCGACATGTGCTGCACCATGCCGGCCACGGTGTCGGTCGAAGAGATGGTCGGCGCCGGCAGCGACGAGGACTGCGGGTGTGGACCGGGCTGCGACTGCTGCACTCCCGGCCCGGACAGGAGCGACGGCGCTACGGGTCGACGGCGCGGGTCTGGCGGCCGAGTGTGACGGCGAGGGGGAGGGTCGCGGCGAGCAGGCCCGCCGTGATGGCGAACGTGACGGGATAGCCGGTGAGGCCGGCGGCGACGCCGATGGCGAGTGAGCCGGCTGCCGTGCCGGCGTCGAAGGCCATGTTCCACGCCGTGCTCGCCAGGTCGAAGCCGCGCGGCGGCACCCGGTCGAACATCGCGGTCATGGTCGTGTTCTGCACGGCGCCGAAGCCGACGCCGAACGCGAGACCGCCGGCGAGTCCCGCGACCAGGACGACCGTGGGAGCGTCGGTGCTCGCGCCGACCAGCAGGCCGAGCAGACCCGCGACGGAGAGGAAGACACCCGGGACCAGCAGCACCGGACGCCGGTACCTGTCGCCGAGCTCGCCGGCCAGCCAGCGTCCGGCGAGTCCGCCGACGCCGTACGCGAACAGGCCGGCGGTCACGCCGCTCGCCCCCTCGAACGCCGCGGGCAGGAACGTCACGAACGCGCTGCTCGCCAGGGCCGCGACGCACATGACGGCGAACGGCGTGGCCAGCGAGCGCAACCGCACCGGACGGTCGGCGGTGTCCGGGTCGCGGCCGGGTCGCGAGCGTCCGCGCTCGCGCGTCCGGATCCGCATCGCGACCACGATCGACGCTCCCGCGAGCGTCAGGACACCGCCGAGGACGAACACCACGGCGAAGCCCGCGACCTCGGCCGCCCACGGTCCCGCCGGCAGCCACAGCACGTTGGGAATGCCGATGGACAGGCCGAACAGGCCCACGCCGCGCCCGCGGCGGTGCGCGGGGAGAAGCCGGGCGACCAGCGCGCCCGAGGTGACGACGACCAGCGCGAACCCGATGCCCCGCAGCGCGCTGATCGCGACGAGTGCGGGCAGCGAGGTGGTGAGGGGGTACGCGAACACGGGGAGGCCGAGCAGCACCGCGCCGAGCACGAGCGACTCGCGGTGCCCGAGGCGGGGGAGTATCCGCGGTGCGGCGACCTGGGTGACCACGGTGACGAACAGGAACGCGGCGTTGGTGGCTCCCACCCCGGCAGGCGGCGCCCCGCCGTGCTCGGCCCACAGCGGGACGACGGGCAGGAGCAGTCCGAAGCTGCCGAAGGTGAGCGGAGCGCTCGCGAGAAGTAGTCGAAAGTCGCGCCGCCCGTCCACGTGCCGAGCCTAGGCGCCGAGCCGGGCGCGTGGGCGGGGGCGGTGCCGAGTGCGGGTGGGTTACGGTGCAGACTCCTAGTAGTACTTTGTTATGTCGAGTCTGCGGGGGTGGGTGGGCGTGGCAGGACGGGTTGCAGGCAGAGACGGCAAGCGCCGGTCCAGACGCCGAGTAGGGCCTGGAGTTCGCGGAGGACGGCGTAAAGAGTCAGGCC
>WHST01000094.1 GCA_009379955.1 Streptosporangiales bacterium
AACCACGTGATCGTCGATCAACACGTACAGTGCGGTCAGGAGGGTGTTCAGATCTTTGCTCACACATCGAACATGAACACCCTCCCCCACATCCACGGCCACGACGCGCCCAGGCCCTTCAAGGAATCACTCATCTAGCGCGGTGCGAACGCTCCCGCACGACCCCGCGCTCTCCAAATGATCATGTTAAGTGTGTCGTTTCGGTGTTCACGTCGTGAGCCGGTGTTTCCCTCATGCTGCAGGCGGTGGGAACCCCCGAATCACGGTGTCCGGGGCTGACGGACACTAACCTGGTGGGTGCACCCCCGTAGCCCAACTGGCAGAGGCAGGGCCCTTAAAAGGCTCCACGGTGTGGGTTCGAGTCCCACCGGGGGTACCGCCGGTCAGCTGCCGACGGCCGCGTGCCAGCCCCAGGGACCCGGTGGTGGGTGGCCGTCGAGGTCGGCCCGGCCGGTACGCCACAGCAGCACGTCGACGGGGTCTCCCTGCGGGGCGTCGGGGACCAGCCGCCGCAACACCCCCGCGGACAGTCGCGCCGACGGGCGCCACGGGATGCCGAGGCCCGCCGCGATGTCGTACGTGTGCAGGAGGGTCTCGCCGACACCCATCGCCGCGAAGCCGCCGGTGTCGGACGGCCCGAAGTGCCAGGCCCTCGCGTCCGGTGCGGCCACGGCGATCGCGCCGCTCAGCAGGCTCCCGCACGCGGCGACCACCTGGAGGACGTCCGCAGGCGGGGTGTCCGCGTGGACGTTGAGGTCGAACGGCAGGTACGCGGTGGTCGCACCGCCTGCCACCTGGCTGGCGTACGCCAGCAGGTCGTCGGCCACGTGCGCGGCCGTCGTCCAGCAGCTCCAGTCCAGGGTGCCGGCGCCGACGGTCCAGTCCGCCGTGACGTGCGGCCCGAGCACACGGACCATCTCCGTCACCGCGTCGTCGACATCGTCACCGGTCATCGCGTTCACTGTGCCACAGTGGACCGGGAATGCGGCCGGTAGCCTCCGTCGGAGGCCGTCGCGAGCACCGAGGGAGCCCGTCATCAGCGACACGACCGTCTTCGCCGGAGGCACCGTCTGGACGGGCACCGGTCCGTCCGCCACCTCGTCCGCGATCGCTGTCAGGGACGGCCGGATCGTCGCGCTCGGCGCGGCGGCCGATGCCCTGCGGGACGGCACCGCCGGCGTCGTCGACCTCGAGGGTGGGTTCGTGATGCCGTCGTTCGGCGACGGGCACGCGCACCCGCTGTTCGGCGGCCTGGAGCAGCACGGGCCGCGGATCAAGGAGCAGGGCAGCGTCGCCGAGATCGTCGCCGAGGTGGGGCGGTGGGCGCGGGAGCACCCCGACGTCCCGTGGATCGTCGCCGGCAGCTACGACCCGTCGTTCGCGCCGGCGGGGGAGTTCGACGCCAGGTGGCTCGACGAGGCCGTCGCCGACCGTCCCGTCGTGCTGCGGGCCTTCGACTACCACACGGTCTGGTGCAACTCCGAGGCGTTGCGCCGGGGCGGCATCGACGCGACGACGCCCGATCCGCCGCTCGGCACGATCGTCCGCCGCGACGACGGCGCCCCGCTCGGCACCCTGCGTGAGTGGCACGCGTGCGACCTCGTGCTGCAGGCGGCGCCGGACGTCACCCCCGACGTCTACGCGCGGGCGCTGGCCGACGCCTCCCGGCTCTACGCCGCGTCGGGCGTCACCTGGGTGCAGGACGCCTGGGTCGACGACACCGTGGCGCGCGCGTACCTCGACGCCGCGGCCGCCGACCTGCTGACGTTGCGCTTCAACCTCGGCCAGCGTGCCGACCCCGACCACTGGCGTGACCAGCGGCCCGGGTTCGCGGACGTCCGCCGCGAGGTCGAACGGCTGGGGCACCCGCATCTCACGGCCACCACCGTCAAGTTCTTCGCCGACGGCGTGATCGAGGGCGGCACCGCCGCGCTGCTCGCGCCCTACGACGACGCGCCCGGCTCGCTGGGCATGCCCGTGTGGTCGACCACGGCGCTGGCCGAGGCCGTGACCGCGTTCGACGCCGACGGCTTCCAGGTGCACATCCACGCGATCGGCGACGCGGGCGTGCGGGCGGCGCTCGACGCGATCGAGGCGGCGGTGCGCGCCAACCCGTCGTGGGACCGGCGACCGGTCGTCGCACACACCCAGCTCGTCGACCCGGCCGATCTGTCCCGCTTCGCCGCGCTCGGCGTCATCGCCAACTTCGAGCCGTTGTGGGCGCAGCTCGACGCGCTGATGGTCGCCCTGACGGCGCCACGCCTCGGCGCGGAGCGCACGGCGCTGCAGTACCCGATGGCGCACCTGCTCGGCTCCGGCGCGACCGTGTCGTTCGGCAGCGACTGGCCGGTCAGCTCGCTGCATCCCCTCGACGGCCTGCAGATCGCGACCACCCGCCGCACCTTCGACGGCGACCCGGCCGACGGCTGGACCCCGCACGAACGCCTCACCCTCGACGACGCCATGCGCGCGTACACCGCGGGCGTCGCGCGGCAGGCGTTCGCCGAGGACACCTGGGGCACCCTCGCCCCCGGCCGCTCCGCCGACCTGGTGTGGCTCGCCGCCGACCCGTTCGGCGTCGACCCCCTCGCGCTCCGCCACATCGAGGTCCGCGGCACCTGGCTCCGCGGCACCCGCATCCACGGCTGAGGCGCGACAGTACCCGCGGCCTCGACCCCGTGAGGGGCACCCTCACCGCGTGATAGCACGGTGAGGGTGCCCCTCACGGGTGTCAGGCAGGAGGCCGCGCGCGAGGCGCGGGGGTCAGCGGGTGCTGCGGCGCAGGCGAACCCGGTACGAGTAGTGCTCGGGCGAGAAGTGGCTGACGGCCAGCTCGACGGGTGTGCCGGTGGCGTCGTGGTAGATCCGGTCGACGCGCAGGACGGGATCGCCCGGCTGCACGCCGATGCACGGGGCGACGGTGGTCGACGCCGGCTCCGCGGTGATGCTCTGCATCGCCTCGGCGATCGGGGTGTCGAGGCGCGAGTCGAGCAGACCGATGATGGTGACCCGGCAGCGGGAGCCCGGCATGGTGAGCTCCGGCACCGGCTCCAGCCGCGAGCCGACGTGCGGCGGCAGGAACACCTGGGTCTGGCAGAACGGGACGTCCTCGTGCAGGCGGCGGAACGTCAGCGTCATCACCAGGTCGTCGTCGAGACGCAGCCGGCTCGCGGCCGCGACGTCGACCCGGCGCTGCAGCGGGGTGACGAGCTCGAACTCGGTGTCGAGCGACAGGCCCATCAGGTCCTCGATCGAGCCGAACTGGCGGAGGTACCGGTCGCCGCGCGACGCGACGAACGTGCCGCGGCCGGGGACGCGGTAGACCATGCCCTCCGACACGAGGTCGTGGAAGGCGCGCCGTACGGTCTGGCGGCTCACCTTGCGTCGCTGGGTGAGCTCCGCCTCGGTCGGCAGCCGCTCGCCCGCGGCGTACTTGCCCTGCAGGATGCCGGTGCGCAGCTCCCGGGCCAGCGCGCCGTACGCGCTCTCCCGCACCCGCGTCGTCACCACGACGTCGTCCCCCTTCGACGGCACTATGTACGGCCATACTAGGGCGTGTCTCCTTACGACTGTCCGGGCTACGCGACGCCCAGGACGGCCATTGGCGGTGTTGTCGGAGCTCGCAAGTACGCCCAGTACGAGCTCGTCCTCCGCCACCGCCACTGACCATTCTGGACGCCGCTCGCTCCGAACGCCGTAAGGAGACGCGCCCTAGCCGCCGGTGTCCGCGCTCCTGATCTCGTCCAGGACGGGCGCGAGGTACGCGCGGAACCGCTCGGGGTCCTCGGTCATCGGGAAGTGTCCCATCCCCTCGAGCAACGTGAAGCGACCGCCGAGCCGTTCCGCCGCGGTGCGGCTCATCTCCGGCGTGGACGAGTAGTCGTACTCGCCGCAGAAGACGTACAGCGGGCACGTCGCCGGCCCGAGGGTGGCCGCGACGTCGGGGAGGTCGGCGACGAACGCGGTGTCGCCGTTGTAGACGCCCGCGCCGGACTGCCCGTACTCCCACAGCACCTGGTCCTGCAGGTGTCGCGGGCTCGTCGGCGACATCAGGCCTGCGACCCAGGTGGACAGGAACAGGCTGTGGTCGACGCTCATGTGCCGCGTCCAGTCGACCCGCCTGGCCGGGTTGCCGAAGCCGCCCTCGAGCGACACGACCGCACGGAACGCGTCGCCGTGCCTGCTGGCGAGGTACAGGCCGAGCGAGCCGCCCATCGAGCAGCCGAGCAGGGCCGGGGCGCTCAGCCCGAGCGCCGCGGCGAAGGCGAGCACCGCATCGGCGTACCACCCGATCTCGAGCCGGTACGTGCGGCTGCGCCAGTCCGGTGGCGGGTTCGTGCGGCCGTGCCAGGGCAGGTCGAACGCGTACACCGCGAAGCCGTCGGTGAGGTCGGCGTCCTCCATCAGGTGGTGGTACTGGCGGCTGTCCGAGCCCGCGGTGTGCAGGCAGAGCAGCGGGATGCCGGCGCCCGCGGTCTCGTAGTACACGCGGTACGTGACGCCGCCGATCGAGACGGGGACGTAGCGGCCGGTGATGCGGCTCTGCTCGGGCAGTCGCGCGCCGCTCGGTGCCGGGAGGTCGTCCTTGCCGGCGAGCACCTGCAGCACCCGATCGACCACCGGCGCGTGCTGCGCCCAGCCCAGCCGGTCGCCGCCGACGATGTCGGCGCCGAGGTGCGCGACGAGTGCCTGCGCGGTGTTGTACCCGGGCGGCGGCACGGGCATCCGGTACCTGTCCCAGGCGTCGCCGGTCAGCGCGAGCTCGAAGTCCCACCGGTCGTTGATGTCGACGCCTGACCTGACGGTCACGCCGTCGCCCGTCGACACGAGCACCGCCTCGCCGCCGAGCCGCAGGACGAACGCGCACGCGGCCATCCGGGGCAGTGCGCGCAGCACCGGGTCGTCCGCGACCCGCCGCCGCGTCGCCTCGTCGACCATCACGAGCCGGCGGCGGCGACGACGCGCTGGTACAGGTCCTCCTCGACCTCGGACAGCCAGCGGGCAGGGCCGAGCGAGATCGCGAGGTGGACGAGCAGGCTGTCGCCGAGCGCGCCGTGCCAGTGCTCCTCGCCCGCGGGGGCGTAGACGATATCGCCTGGACCGACCACCGACCCGTCGCCGTCGCGGTTCTGCACGAAGCCGCGGCCGTGCGTCACCACGAGGATCTGACCCTCGCCGTGACTGTGCCAGTACGTCCGCGCGCCCGGCGTGAAGCACACCGTGTTGGCCGTGAGGCCGGGGCTCTCCGCGAGGACCGGGTCTGCCCAGACGGTGCCGGTGAACGTCTCGGTGCGGCTCTCCGACGCCGCTCCGGGCAGCCGGCCGTGGTGGATCTTCATCGATCGATACTCCTCGCCGTAGACGTCAGTGCCGACTAGCTGATCCGCACGGCGACGTCGTCGAGACCGTCGACGCGGGAGAACCGTTGCATGACCTCGGGATCGTGCCCGGCCACGAGCACCTGACCGGGACCGGTGCGGTCACGTAGGACCTGGTACGCCTGGTACATGCCGGGCAGGTCGGCGAGGATCGCGAACGGCCGGTCGCGCTCGATCTCCTCGTAGAGGTGGACGGCGTCCGACGCCAGGATCACCTCGCGCCCCTCCGTCGCGACGGAGACGACCACCTGCCCCGGGGTGTGCCCGCCCACCCAGGTGGCGCGCAGGCCGGGCGCGATCTCGTGGTCGTCGGCCAGTAGGGTCACCCGGCCCTCGCGCCGCGCGGACTCGACATGCGCGATCTCGGCGTCCTCGACGACCTGCGCGAACTGGAGGCGCCGCGCCCACGGCCCGGTCCAGAAGTCGAGCTCGCGGCCGGACAGCAGGATCTCGGCGTCGGGGAACGTCGACAGGTTGCCCACGTGGTCGTAGTGCAGGTGCGTGATGACCACCCGGCCGACGTCGTCCGGCGCGAGACCGAGGTCGGCGAGTGCCTCGCGCGGCGTGCAGAGCGACGTGCGTCCGCGACGGGTGCCCGCCGCGGCGTCGAAGCCGGTGTCGACGAGGGTGACGTCGTCGCCGTGCCTGACGACCCAGAAGTAGTAGTCCATCGCGAGCGGCTCGTCGGGCTCGCCGTACGCGTGGTAGCGGTAGTACGTCTCGGCCTTGGTCGTCTCCAGCGTGCCGTACCTGACGGCGGTGACCTCGTACGTGCTCATGTCGTCGTCGGCTCCGGTCGTGCGGTGGGCAGTGGCTCGGTCGCGGTGAGGGTGGTGTGCCGGGTCTCGGGGAGGAACGCGAACAGGACGATGCCGGCGACGAGCGCGACGCCGCAGAGGTAGAAGGACGGCGAGATGCTGAGGCCGGTCGCCGCGACGAGCGCGGCCGCGATGAACGGTCCCGGCCCGGCGACGAGCGCGAGGCCGAGGTTATAGCCGACGGCGCTGCCGCTGACCCGCGTCGCCGCGGGGAACAGCTCGACGAGCGTGACCACGGTCATCACGTTGACGCAGGCCTCGGACAGGCCGAGCAGGACCAGGCCGAGGAGCGCGAGCCCGATGGCCTGCCGGCCCATGAGCGCGAACGCGGGCACGGCGAGCAGCACCATGCCGGCGCATCCCGCGAGCATGAGGGGGCGCCGGCCGAACCGGTCGGAGAGCCAGCCGACGCACGGACACAGCAGCGCGTAGATCGCCAGGCCGGTGGCGGCGAGCAGGAGTGCCGTCGTCCGGGGGAAGCCGGCGGTCTCCGACAGGTGGTTCACGGCGACGGTGACCAGGTAGTAGTAGCCGAGACCCATCACGCTCGCGGCCGCGAGCACCAGGCCGATCTGCCTGAGGTTGCGCCTGCCGGCCCTGCGCAGCGGCGCCTTGGTGACCTTCTGCTCCCGTTGCAACTGGCGGAAGACCGGCGTCTCGTCCAGCCTGAGCCGCAGGTAGAGGCCGACGACGGTGAACGGCGCCGCGAGCAGGAACGGTATCCGCCAACCCCAGGAGTCGAGCGCCGCGCTGCTCATCGAGAGGCTCAGGACGAGGCCGACGACGCCACCGCCGAGCGCGCCGAGCGCCGCGGTCAGGGAGATGACGCTCGCGAACAGTCCACGCCGGTGCGCGGGAGCCTGTTCGACGAGGAACGCCGACGACCCGGTCCACTCGCCACCCGCCGAGATGCCCTGCAGGCAGCGCAGGACGACGAGCAGGATCGGCGCGGCGACGCCGATGGTCGCGTAGCCGGGAAGTGCGGCGACGAGCGTCGTGGCCACTCCCATCAAGATGATGGACAGGGCGAGCGCCGGTCGCCGGCCCAACCGGTCACCGACGGAACCGAGCAGGAACCCACCGAGCGGCCGGAAGAAGAAGGCCACACCGAACACGGCCAGCGACGACAGCAGCGAGCTGGTCGGGCTCCCTGACGGGAAGAAGACCCTGCCGATGCTGGTGGCGACGAAGCCGTAGGCGGCGAAGTCGAACCACTCCATGAAGTTGCCGGTGCCGGTGGCGAACGCCACCTTGCGGCGCACAGTGGGTGTGATCTCCGGTGTGGGGGCGGTGGGGGACATCGTCGTCTCCTCGTGGCACGTCAGCCGAGCGTGCAGGGATCGCGTATGCGGCCGGTGAGACGCCCGGTGATTTATACGGCCAAATCCGAGTCATCGTTATACTCAGGTCACCGATGTGTCAACAGTGCCCCGGGCAACGGAGGCATGGCACGGATGCGTATGGCCGTACAGATCGGCAAATCGCGTACGCCGCCCGGAGCGCCACGACGACGAGGCGAGGAGCGCGCATGGGGCCAACGTTGGGGTTCGTCGGGTTAGGGAACATGGGGCAGCCCATGGTGCACCGGTTGATCGAGGCCGGCTACGAGCTGGTGGCCACGGACGTCAGCGCCGACGCCAGGGCCCGGGTCGAGTCCGCCGGCGCCGTCGTGGTCGAGTCCGCTGCCGCCGTCGCGGACCGCACCGAGGTCGTGCTGACCAGCCTGCCCACACCCGCGGTGGTCCGTGACGTGGTGCTTGGTGAGGCGGGGCTGACGTCTGGCGGCGGGCTCGGCACCTGGGTCGACCTCTCGACGACCGGCGCCGAGACCGTCCGCGCGGTCGCCGCCGAGCTCACCACCCGCGACGTCGTCACGGTCGACTCCCCGGTGAGCGGCGGCGTGCACGGCGCGTGGGCGGGAACGCTCGCGGTGATGGTGGCCGCGGAGCGACCGGTGTTCGAGTCGCTGCAGCCGGTCCTCGACGTGCTCGGCAACGTCTTCCACGTGGGCACCGAGCCTGGCATGGGGCAGTCGATGAAGCTCGCGAACAACTACCTCTCGGCGACCGCGATGGCCGCGACGGCGGAGGCGGTCGTCTTCGGGCTGCAGGCGGGCCTCGACGCCGAGGTGATGATCGACGTCTTCAACTCCGGCAGCGGGATGAACACCGCGACCCGCGACAAGTTCCCGCGCGCGATCCTGCCCCGCACGTTCGACTACGGCTTCACCACCGGCCTGATGCTCAAGGACCTCCAGCTGCTGTCCGAGCAGGCGGCTCAGCAACGGCTGCCGATGTGGGTCGCTGAGTCGGTGCGCCAGCTCTGGACCTACGCGCTCGTCAACGGCGGCGCCGACGAGGACTTCACCACCCTGATCACCCACCTGGAACGCTGGGCGGGCGTGCGGGCGACGTGACGCCGCTGGGGACCCCAGGGGGAGGGGCGGACTACGTGGCGGAGAGGCGGACGGAGAGGTTGCGGCGGTACGCGTCGAGCACGACGGCGAGGATGATGACGCCGCCGGTGATCATCGTGCGCTGGAAGTCGGAGACGCCCATCAGCAGCAGGCCGTTGGTGAGCACGCCGAGCAGGCACGCACCGAGCAGCGTGCCGACGACTGAACCCCGGCCACCGGTGAGGCTCGCGCCGCCGATGACGACGGCCGCGATCGCGTTGAGCTCGTAGCCGTTGCCGAGGATCGGGCTGGCGACGCCGAGGCGCGCCTGGTAGATGATCGCGGCGATGCCGACGGATGCGCCGCCGATCACGAAGCACACGACCTTCACGACGCTGGTGCGGTGGCCGGACAGCCGCACGGCCTCCTCGTTGTTGCCGATGGCGTAGACCATGCGACCGAAGACGGTGCGGGACAGCACGAACCACGCGATGACCACGAGCAGCAGCGCGACGACGAACACGGCGGGCAGGCCGGCGAACGTGGTGATGCCGAACCTGGTGAGACCCGGCGGCAGGTCGTAGATGGTCTGGCCGTCGGTGAACTCCTGTGCGGCTCCGCGAGCGACGTACAACATGCCGAGCGTGATGATGAACGACGGCACCTTCCAGAACTCGGTGACGAAGCCGTTGACGAAGCCGACGATGCCGCCGATCACCAGGCTCAGCACCACTCCGAGCACGACGGCCGCACCGGGCGGCAGGCCGGACGTGATGACCGTGCCGGAGACGACGGCGCACAGCGCGATGACCGAGCCGACCGAGAGGTCGATCCCGCCGACGAGGATCACGAACGTCATACCCACGGCCAGGATCGTGTTGAGCGTGATCTGGGTCATGATGTCGCGGAGGTTCTGCGTCGTGCCGAAGTGCTCGGCGAACAGCAGGAAGAACAACGTCAGCACGATGAGGGCGACGCCGATGCCGGCCTCGCCGAGCACCTGGCTGACCACCCGGTTGGTGGCGACGCTGGAACGCGGGGTCGTCGTCGGACTCACCTGGGATTCCCCTTCATACGGCGGACTCCTTGAGGTACTCGGAGTACGCCAGGTTGAGGACGCGTTCGCCGTCGAACTCGGACCGTGGCACCTCGCCGGCGATGCGGCCGCGGGAGAACACGAGCAGCCGGTCGCAGATGCCGAGCAGCTCGGGCAGGTCGGACGACACGACGAGCACCCCCTTGCCGGCGTCGGCCAGGTCGAGGAGCAGCTGGTGGATCTCGTACCTGGCGCCGACGTCGATGCCGCGCGTCGGCTCGTCGACGATCAGCAGGTCGGTGTCGGCGGCCAGCCACCGGCCGAGGACGACCTTCTGCTGGTTGCCGCCGGACAGGGCGCGCACGTGCTGCCGTACGCCGCTCGCCTTGATCCGCAGCCGGTCGAACAGCTGCTTCGCAGTCTGCGCCTCCGCGCCGCGTCGCAGCAGGCCGCCGCTGCTGATCTTGCGCATGCTGGCGAGGCTGATGTTCGCCGCGATCGGCATGTCGAGGACGAGGCCCTGGCTCTTGCGGTCCTCGGTGAGGAAGCTGATGCCGCGGCGTACGGCCACGCGCGGGTGGGTCATGTGTACCGGGCGCCCGCGTACCGCGATCACGCCGGACGCCGGCTTGTCGGCGCCGAACACCGCGCGCATCACCTCGGTGCGGCCCGAGCCGACGAGCCCGGCGACGCCGACGACCTCGCCGGCGTGCACGGCGAACGAGACGGGAGGCGTGGACGCCGTCACCCTGAGGTCGGTGACCCGGAGCAGCTCCTCGCCGACGGCGCGCTCCCCGACCGGCGGGTACTCGTGGGCGAGGTCTCGTCCGACCATCTGCCGGACGAGGTCGGCCGACGTGAGCCCGTCCAGTTCCTGGGTGCTGACGTGCCTGCCGTTGCGCAGCACCGTGACCCGGTGGCAGACCTCGAAGATCTCCTCGAGGTGGTGCGAGACGTAGACGACCGCGACCCCCTCGGCCGTCAGCTGGCGCAGGATGTCGAACAGCGTCGACGTCTCGCGCGGGGTCAGCGTCGCGGTCGGCTCGTCCATCACCAGCAGCTTGCAGCCGGTCGAGAGTGCCTTCGCGATCTCGACGAGCTGCATCTGCGCGATGCCGAGATGCTCGACCTTCGTGCGCGGTGAGACGTCGAGACCCACGCGCCGCAACAGCTCGCGGGAGCGCTGGTCGAGCTGCCTGCGGTCGACGATGCCCGCCTTCCTCGGCAGCCGTTGGAGGAAGAGATTCTCCGCGACCGAGAGGTACGGCAGCAGCGCGAGCTCCTGGTACACCACCTGGATGCCCGCGCGCAGCGCGTCGGCGGTGCCGGCCGGCGCGTGCGGCCTACCGGCGAACGTCATCGTCCCGCCGTCCGGTTGGTCGACGCCCGCGAGACAGCGTGCGAGCGTCGACTTGCCCGCGCCGTTCTCGCCGACCAGCGCGTGCACCTCACCGGCGCGTACCTCGAGGTCGACGGCGTCGAGCGCCGTGACCCCGGGGTAGCGCTTGGTGAGACCGGAGACGGAGAGGAGTGGCTCCGCGGTCACTGTCGCCTAGCCGACGTTGGACTTGGTGACGAGCTCGATCTTCGTCTTCTGCCACCCGGAGACCGACTCGCCGTCGAGCATCTTCATCGCGTAGTCGATGCCGTACGACGCCTGGGCGGCGCCGAACTGGTCGAGTGTGGCGACGACCGTGCCCTTCTTCACGTAGGACCTGATCGCGGGGATGTTGTCGAACGACGCGACCTTGATCGACGGCTTGCGCTCCTCGATCACCTTCAGTGCGCCGAGTGCCATGGAGTCGTTGGACGCCATGACGCCCTTGATGTCGCGGTCGGCGGTGAGCATGTTGCCGAAGATGGCGTTGGCCTCGTCGGTCTCCCAGTGCGCGGTCTTGGTCGAGACGAGCTCGAGCTTGCCTTCCTTGACCGCGTCCTTGAAGCCGAGCTCGCGCTGCTTGGCGTTGTCGGCACCCGGGTTGCCGGTGAGGAGCACGACCTTGCCGCCCTCGCCGACCGCCTTGGCCAGCTCCAGGCCCGACTGCTTCGCGCCGAGCCGGTTGTCGGGACCGACGTACGGGACGTCCTTGACGCCGGCCTGCTCCAACGCCTTCGGGTCGAGCTGCACGTCGATGTTGACGACCTTGATGCCGGCCTTCGACGCCTTGGCGACCGACTGCACGAGCGCCTTGGAGTCGGCGGGTGCCAGCACGATCGCCTGCACCTGCCGGGTGATGCACTTGTCGATCAGCGCGACCTGGCCGTCGACGTCGGTCTCGTTCTGGATGCCGCTCACGTCGAGCTCGACGTCGCCGCGCTTCTTGACGTGGGCCTCGGCGCCCTTCTGCATGTCCTGGAAGAACTCGTTCGCCAGGGACTTCATCACCAGGCAGACCGTGGGCTTGCCCTCGGCCTTGGGCGGCTCCTTCGGCTGCTCCTCCTGGCCGCACGCCGTCAGCGACAGCGCGGTGACGAGGGCGAGCGCGGTGACTGCGACTCTGCCTTTCACCTGGTGCTCCTTCCGGGGATCTTCGTCGGCGACGGGGTGGGTCGGTAGGTCAGAACGGCACTCCGCAACGCAGGACGGCGTTGGTGAACGGAGTGATGGAGCCGGTGCGGACGACGACACGCGCGTGCGCCGACAGCGCCTTGAGCTCGTCGTGGGAGACGTGGCTCACGGGGATGTCGCCGAGCGCGGACGTCAGGCCCTCGCGGGCGGTGGTGTCGGTCAGCTCCGTCGCGAGCGTGGCGTGCTCGACGACGCACTCGTCGAGCACCGCGCGGAGGACGGGCAGGAACGCGGGTTCGTCCGGACGCCAGAGCAGGTCGATCGCCTCGACGCCGCGGGGGACGGGCAGCCCGGCGTCGGCGACGACGACGAGGTCGCCGTGGCCGGTCGCGGTGAGCACCTCGACGAGACGCGGGTGCCAGAGTCCTGCACGGCGCACCGGGTCACCACGTCCCGTCGGTGGAGGAGCTGTCGTCACCCGTGGGCTCCGGGCACCCGCAGGAGCCGCGGAGGACGAGTGTCGTGTCGAGCACGACGCGGCTCGGCGGCCGGTCGCGGTCGGCGACCTGTGCGACGAGCCACTCGACCGCGTAGCGGCCGATCTCCTCGAGCGGCTGCCGTACGGTCGTGAGGGAGGGCACGGTGTACGCGCTCGCCCCGATGCCGTCGAACGAGCAGATCGCCACGTCGTCGGGTACCTTCACCCCGAGCTCGGCGGCTGCCCGCAAGAGCCCGATCGCCTGCTCGTCGCTGGCGATGAACAGCGCGTCGAGCGAGTCACTGCCGGCGAGGAGCTTGCGGCCGCCCTGGTAGCCGTGCTCGCGACCGAACGGCGTGTGCATGAGGGGCATCGCCGCGGGATCGATGTCGGCCTCGCGCAGGGCGCGCTGCCACCCGGCCACGCGGTCGACGGTGGGGTGCGCGCCGGCGATGCCGGCGAGGCAGCCGATGCGCCGGCGGCCGTGCTCGACGAGGTGCCGGGTGGCCGCGTAACCGCCCGCGGCGTTGTCGACGAGCACGTGCGCGGCGTTGGGGATCGGCAGCTCCCGGTCGAGCACGAGCCGCGGCACCGTCGCCTCGGAGAGCTCGGCCGTCCACGTGCTGGCGCCGTGCGACGGCGCGAGCATGAGCCCGTCGACCTGGCGGTCGAGCAACGTGCGGACGTAGGCCGCCTCGCGCTCCTCGTCGTCCGTCGCGTTGCCGAGCAGCATGGTGTAGCCGTACTCGAAGCCGACCTCCTCGATGCTGCGGGCGAGCTCGGCGAAGAACGGGTTGGAGTTGTCGGGCACGACGAGGCCGAACGTCATTGTGCGCTGCATGCGCAGTGACCTGGCGACGGCGTTGGGCCGGTAGCCGAGCTCGGCGACCGCCGCGAGCACGCGCTCCTTCGTCGCCGGCGCGACACCGCGCGGCCCGTCGTTGAGCACGTAGCTCACGACGGCCTCGGACGTGCCGGCGAGGCGGGCGACGTCGCGGCGGGTGACCATTGTCCTCCGATCAGCGGCGGGCAGGTGGACGCAGCATAAGGTCTTCGAGCACGCGGGCGATGGTCTCGTCCGGGGCGACCTTCGTCAGGTAACGCTGATCGCGGTCGGGCTCGGGCACCCAGGCGTTGGAGCCGTCGGCGTGCACCGCGACCGATCCCGGCTCCGTCGACTCCGTGAACAGCTCGTCGCCCCCGCGGATGGCGTAGTAGACGGCGGTGAGGTCCCAGCTCTCCCTGTCGTTGCCGGGGCCGACGTAGATCTCGTACCCGCGGCGCACCGGGTTCTTCCGCGAGACCTGGTCGAGCCGCGCGCCGGTCATGATGCTCACGCCGACCTCGAAGCCCGAGTACACCTGCTCCGTCGGCCACTCGTCGACGACCTTCTTGGTCGCCGCGACGTCGTTGAAGAAGTTCCACTCCCGGCCTTCGGGGAACGTGCCGCCCATGACGACGAGCTCCTTGACCTTCTCCGCGACGAGGGCCTTGCCGGACAGCCGGCTGTACCTGTCCGGCCCGCTGTCCAGGAGGCCGGCCAGGTTGGTGAGGAACCCGACCGAGGCGATGGTCACGCTGTGGTCGGGCTGCCGGGCGAGGACCTGCCGGTACAGCCGGACGGCATCAGGGGCGCGGGCGCCGTCCCGAAGCGAGTTGGGGAATCGCTTCGCGAGTACCTGGGCGTAGTCCTTCTCGAATGTGCTGTTGTCGACCGGCTTCAACGTGCCGACCGGGATGTCTCCCCGACCGTAGTACGTGTTGACCGCGTCGACCGCGGGTGCCCCCCAACGGCTCGGCGTGTCGACCATGACCGCGAGCAGCTTCACCTGTCCCGCGTCGGCGAGGGCGTGGGCCACGGCCAGCGCCCCGGCGTCGTCGACGTCGGAGAAGATGTCGGTGTCGATGATGAGCCGCGCCGGCTTCGGCCGCGGCTCGCCCGCCGCCCCCGACTCGGCTCCCGCCGCGGTGACCACGGGCGAGACGAGCGCGAGCGCGGCCGCCGCGCCGGCGGCGACGGTGAGGGACAGGAGACGGCGAAGGCGCATGGCGGAGGCTCCTCTCAACACGAGTTGACAACTCGTGTTGATCGCCGATTATGGCGCGGCCGAGAGAGCCGGCGCAACCATCTCGGCTGGCACCTACGGACCGCAACGAGGACCGCGGAAGGTAGCACTCCGGCCCACCCCTCTCCCACGTGGGCGCTTCGTGCTGGCTATGGCCAACGCGAAGCGTCCACGTGGGGGGTGGGGGGCGGCGTCACCCGCCGTCGCGTTCCAGGAAGGGGGTCAGGAGGTCGGGGACCGCCTGCTCGGCGAAGGTGAGGCCGGTGCTCTCGTCGACGTCGTAGACCCGGTACGCGCCGCTGCCGGCGCCGGTCGTCGCGGCGATGGTCGCCAGGCCCGAACGGCGCTGGAAGAAGGTCCTGCTGACCGTCCAGCCGATGATGCCGGTACGGCGCAGCGCGACCGTGTGGCGGGCGACGGTCCCATGCCTGGCGAGGAGGTAGCGCCCGGCCAGCGTGTGGCCGAGGTTGCGGTAGGCGTCGAAGGCGAGCGGGATCGTCGCGAGGAGCAGCAGGAGCGAGACCGGTGGCACCCAGGACGGCAGCCACCCCATCCAGCTCACCGCGGAGCGGACGACCGCCAGGACGGCGGCGAGCAGCAGGACGGGCACGATCGCGCGGAACAGGCGCCGGCGCAGGGCAGCGCGCGGGTGGCGGGCGAGGCCGGTGACGGCGAGCGGGGTCGTCTCCTCGGCGAGCACCTCCGCCGACACGCGGTACGCCTCCTCGCGCGGCGCCGGCGGCAGCAGGAAGTCCTTCTCCTTGTTCTTGTCCTTGCTCGTCGTCGCCAGGCCGGCCGCGATCGCCTTGGTGGTGGCACCCTTCGCCAGGCGCACGCCGAGTCCCTCGACCAGCTCGACGCCGCGTAGCCGGCGCTCCTCCAATGACAAGGACCGCGTGGTCAGCAGGCCGCGGCGCACGCGGAACGATCCGCCCGACTCGCGGACGAGGCGGAAGCCCCACCAGCCCTCGATGAAGATGAGCGTGGCACCGATGACGCCGACGACGAGGACGGCGGCGAGGGCCACCAGGATCACCACGACGAGGGAGAACTGGCGCACCCAGGTGAAGACGGCCATGATCAGGCCGCTCTCGTACGGGTCGACGCCGGTCCAGTCGAGCACCCGGCCGGCGCCGCCGACGATGATGGCCGCGACGACGAGAGTCCAGCCGGTCAGCGGCGCGTACCTGATCCACGCCCAGTTCATCGTGGCGATGGTCGTCTCGGCCGCCGTGGCGCCGGTTGCGGCGGCCGGCGCCTCGGTGGGCGAGGTCGTGCGCGCGGCAGGCTCGTCGTCAGCGGTGTCACCGGAGACCGGCGTGGCGGCGACGGGGGAGCGCCGCAGCAGCTCCAGGCGCAGCTCCTCCGCGCGCTCGCGCCTGACGGCGTCGAGGGAGAGCTCACCGCTCCTGTCGGCGGACGTCGTGTTCTGGCCGGTGCCGACCTTGACCACGGACAGGCCGAAGATGCGGTGCAGCGGGTTCGCGGTGAGGTCGACGCTGCGGATCCGGTCGCGCGGGATGGACAACCGCCGGTGGAAGACGAGCCCCGCATGGAGCTCGACGCGCTCCTCGCCGATCCGGTACCGCGTCGTCGCGTACCGCATCAGCCCCACGCCCATCATCACGACGAAGATGGCGCCGACCGAGAGCAGCGAGAAGAACACACCGGGCGGGACGTTCCCGCCGGTCACGATCGCGGTGACGCCGAAACCTGCGAGCGGCGCGGCGAGCACGCTGATGTTGAGGGCGAGCATCCGCGGGTCGAGCCGGTGCCACTCCCGCTCAGCCTCGACGACGTCATGGGTGGTGCTGCTCATGTCGCGTCGCCCGGCGTCGCCTGGGTGACCTCGGTCAGTCGCTCGACGAGGTCCTTCGCCACACCCTGGTCGAGACCCTCGATCTTCAGTGCCCCGGCCGCGGACGCGGTCGTGACGGTGACGCTGGCGAGCCGGAACAGGCGCTGCAGGGGTCCCCGGACGGAGTCGACGGTCTGGATCCGCGACATCGGAGCCACCCGCCACTCCTGGAAGAGCCAGCCGGAGGCTGTGTAGACCGCGTCGTCCGTCGCCTCCCACCGGTGGACGCGGAAGCGCCAGTGGGGCATCACGAAGATGTAGGGGAGGCCGAACAGCAGCACGACGAGCAGGCCGACACCCAGCCAGAGCCTGGCCGGGGCGAGAAGTGCCGTCAGCACGCCGAGGACGAGTGCCGGCGGGACGACGAGCGCGAGCGCCTGCGCGGTCCACAGCCGGACTGCGCGGCGTTCGACGAGGTGACGCGGCGGGCGGAGACGGACGGTTGTGGTGTTCACGCGTTCATTCCACCCCGCATCGGTCCTGCTGGCGAGCATGCAAGGTAGCGAGTCGCCGTCCGAACGGTGCGCGGGGCCGGTCGATCGACAACTTTCGTCGACTCCGGGCACGTCGGACGGACGTTCTGCCTGGGCCTCACGCCGAGTAGCTTGACGCTCGTGGAGAACCTGGAGGGGCGTGTCACGCCGTCGCGAGACCTGCGGACACGGCCGGCACTGTGGCGGACGAAGCGCGAGCTCGTCCTCGACATCCTGCCGGTTGCCGTCCTCCTGGTCCTGAGCGTGCTCTTCATCGCGTCCGGCGACGTCCCTGACGACGCCCAGGGCGTGCTCGACAGGTTCGTGGACGTCGCCCTCATCCTGCTCCTGCTGGTCAGGCGCCGGTGGCCGATCGCGCTGATGGCGCTGATGACCGCCGTCTCCGTCGTGATGCTGGCGCTCAACTACCTGGTGCCTGGCGCGGTGCTGCCGGTGTACGACGAGATCAACCCCTGGCTCCCGCTCGCGACCGCCGTGGCGGCGTACACCGTGGCGGCGTACGCGCCGCACCGTCCGGTGTCGTGGGTGCTCGTGGTCGCGGCGCTGGTGGTCGGGGGACGGCCGTGGGACCCGGTCGTCAACGCCATCTCGGGGGTGGTGTTGCTGACCGCGGTCCCCGCGCTGCTCGGTCTGTACCTCGGGGTGCGCAGGAGACTGGAGCAGGCCCTGCGCGACCGTGCCGAGCGGGCGGAGCGCGAACAGCACCTGCGTGCCGAGACCGCACGTGCGGAGGAGCGTGCCCGGCTGGCGTCGGAGATGCACGACGTCGTCAGTCACCGGGTCAGCCTGATGGTGCTGCAGGCCGGTGCTCTCGGCGTGACGGCGCGCGACGAGGCGACGAAGGCGGCGGCGGAGGAGCTGCGTGCGGCCGGCTGCCAGGCGCTCGACGAGCTGCGCGACCTGCTCGGCGTACTGCGCACCGATCCCGGCGGTGACGAGCACGAGCAGGACGAGCGGAACGGCACGATGCTCGACCTGTCGGGACTCGTCGAGGAGTCCGAGTCCGTCGGCGTGCCCGTCGACCTCGTCGAGGAGGGCAACGCCGCCCGCGTCTCCCCGGTCGTCGCGCGCACCGCGTACCGCATCGTCCGCGAGGCGCTGACCAACGTCCGCAAGCACGCGACGGGAGCCGATGCCCACGTCCACCTGCGGTACGGAGGCGACCGGGTGCGCCTGTCCGTGCGCAACTCGGCGCCCACCGACGAGCCCGATGCGGAGCTCGTGGCGAGCGGGTCGGGCACCGGCCTGCTCGGTCTCCGGCAGCGCGTCGAGCTGGTGGGCGGCACCATCGACGCGCATCCGGAGACCGACGGCGGCTTCACCGTCGATGCGATACTGTCGGCGTACGTCCCGACGCGGGAGGGGTGACCGTGGCCGTGCGGAGCCGGGAGACCCCGATCCGGGTGATCGTCGTCGACGACGAGCCCATGGTGTGCGCGCACCTGAAGGTGATCCTCGGGTCGGCCGAGGACATCGAGGTCGTGGACCAGGCACACGACGGTGCGGCCGGCGTCGAGGCGGTCGTGCGGCACCGGCCCGACGTCGTGCTGATGGACCTGCGCATGCCGGGTGTCGACGGCCTCACCGCGATCGAACGGATCGGCAGGCTCACCGACCCGCCGGCGGTCGTCGCGCTCACGACCTTCGACGCCGACCAGTACGTCGTCCGCGCGTTGCGTGCCGGCGCCGCCGGGTTCCTGGTCAAGTCGACGCCTCCCGAGGACCTCATCGGCCTCGTCCGCGTCGCCGCCGACGGGCACACCGTCCTGTCGCCCGAGGCCGCCCGGCGGCTGGTCGCCGCGTCGTCCGACGAGCAGGCGGGACGCGACCGCGCGGTCGCGCTGGTGGGCCAGCTCACCGACCGCGAGACCGAGGTGCTCGCCTGCCTCGGCGAGGGCCTGTCCAACGCCCGGATCGCCGAACGTCTCTACCTCTCCGAGGCCACGGTGAAGAGCTACGTCTCCCGGATGCTCGTCAAGCTGGAGTGCGCCAACCGCACCCAGGCAGGCCTCCTCGCCTACGACGCCGGCCTCGTCACCCGTTGACGTGAATCGGTGCTTCGGAGCGGGCATGCCGATCGCACTGATGCTCGGCTGAACGACTTCGCGCGGCCCAGGGAGGGGTTGGTGGGCGGGACCGGCGCTGGTATCGGGGCGTCACAACGCCGGCCCCACCGTTTTGGGGGGAACCCGCTGCCGGTCGCTGATACGACCAGTGCGGATGCCTGATGCGCATACTGGCGCATGGTCAGCGAGCTGTGACCCCCGGTCGGACGAAGGGTGATGTCCCGACCACATGGCGGCACTACCAGCATCAACACCTGTAGATCGGTCACGCTGGGACGTCTCGGCCGTACGAGCCGTGCGTGCGCATGGGCCCGTAGATCACGGTAGGGTCATGAGTTGCTGGTGGTTCCACCGGAGGCGTCTGGTGGAGGCAAGAGGGAACCCGGTGCGAATCCGGGACTGCCCCGCAGCGGTGAACGGGAACGACCGCCGTCATACGCACTGGGCGCCATCCGGGCGTCTGGGAAGCGACGGCCAGTAGGTCGGCCGCCAGGCCGGAGCCCGTGAGTCCGAAGACCTGCCGCCGGCGCGCACGCTGTGTTGGCCGCCTCCGGCGGCCTTCGGCAGGTGGCGTGCGCTGCCCGGGGCCTCGTGGGTGGGCCGGCGGACGTCAGTGGTGCCGTGACGGCACCCGTTCGCTGTTTCCTCGCGTGGCTCCGTGACCCTCATTGTCGAGCTCGCGAGGAGAGAGCCCGTGACCATCGATCCCACCGATCGCACGACCCCCGACAACGCCGCCGGCCTGCCCCGTCCGCAGGTGCCGCTCGGCGCGACAGTCCTCGGCTACCCGCGGATCGGTCCGCGCCGAGAGCTCAAGCGCGCACAGGAGGCGTACTGGGCAGGCCGTTCCGACCGGGCCTACCTGGAGGAGACCGCGCGTGGGCTGCGCGCCGACACCTGGCGACGGTTGGCCGAGCTCGGGCTCGGCTCGGTGCCTGGCAACACGTTCTCGTACTACGACCAGGTGCTCGACACCGCCGTGCTCGTCGACGCCGTGCCCGACCGTTATCGCGCGCTCGGTGCCGGCCCCGACGGCGACCTGCGGACGTACTTCGCGATGGCGCGCGGCGACGAGGGGGTCGCGCCGCTGGAGATGACGAAGTGGTTCGACACCAACTACCACTACCTGGTGCCCGAGATCGGGCCGGACACGATGTTCCGGCTCGCCGGAACGAAGCCGCTCGACGAGTACCGCGAGGCGCTCGACCTCGGCGTGGAGACGCGTCCTGTGCTGCTGGGGCCGGTCAGCTTCCTGCTGCTCGCCAAGGCCGCTCCCGGCGCGCCCGCAGGGTTCTCGCCACTCGACCGTCTCGACGACCTGCTCGCGGTGTACGAGGAGCTGCTCGCGACGCTGCGTGCCGAACGCGTGCCGTGGGTGCAGCTCGACGAGCCGGCGTTCGTCGCCGACAGGGACGATGCGGAGCTTGCCGCGCTCGCCCGTGCGTACGAACGGCTGGGCGCGGCCGCGTCGCGACCCTGCCTGTTCGTGGCGTCGTACTTCGGCGACATCGGTCCCGCGCTGCCGGTCCTGGCGGCATCGCCGGTCGAGGCCGTCGGCCTCGACCTGGTGGCGGGTGCGGAGCCCGAGGCGGGTGAGCTGCCGTCCGGCCTGCGGTCCAAGACGGTCGTCGCCGGCATGGTCGACGGCCGCAACGTCTGGCGCACCGACCTGCCCGCCGCGCTCGACGCGCTGGGCAGGCTGCGCCAACACGCGGCCGCGGTGTCGGTGAGCACGTCGTGCTCGCTGCAACACGTGCCGTACGACGTCGAGGCCGAGACGTCCCTTGACCCCCTGGTCCGTGCCCTGCTCGCGTTCGCCGAGCAGAAGGTCGGCGAGGTGGTGACCCTGCAGCGGGCACTCGACGACGGCCGCGACGCCGTCGCCGGCGAGCTGGCCGCCTCCGCCTCCCACCGGGACCGGACGACCGTGCCCGGGCTGCACGACGCCGCCGTGCGCAGGCGTGCGGCGGCGGTCGCGCCCGGGGACGCCGAGCGGCCGGCTTACGAGGTGCGGGCCAAGGCCCAGCATGAGCAGCTCGACCTGCCGCCGTTGCCGGTCACCACGATCGGGTCGTTCCCGCAGACCGACGAGGTGCGCACAGCGCGCGCCGACCACCGTGCGGGACGCCTCGACGAGGCCGGTTACACCACGCGCATGCGTGCCGAGATCGAACGCGTCGTCGAGCTGCAGGAGCGGATCGGCGTCGACGTCGTCGTCCACGGTGAGCCCGAGCGCAACGACATGGTCCAGTACTTCGCCGAGCAGCTCGACGGCTTCGTGACGTCGACGGCCGGCTGGGTGCAGTCGTACGGGTCACGCTGCGTGCGCCCGCCGATCCTCGTCGGCGACGTGTCCCGGCCACGACCGATGACGGTGGAGTGGTGGGAGTACGCGCAGGCGCTCACGTCGCGTCCGGTCAAGGGCATGCTGACCGGGCCGGTGACGATCCTTGCGTGGTCGTTCGTCCGCGACGACCAGCCGCTCGCCGACACCGCCCGCCAGGTCGCGCTCGCGATCCGCGACGAGGTCGTCGACCTCGAGGCGGCTGGCGCGAAGATCGTCCAGGTCGACGAGCCGGCGCTGCGCGAGCTGCTGCCGCTGCGGGCCGACCGGCAGGACGACTACCTGGAGTGGGCCGTCGGGGCGTTCCGGCTGGCGACCTCCGGCGCGGCCGACGCCACCCAGGTGCACACGCACCTGTGCTACTCGGAGTTCGAGGAGGTCTTCGCGTCGATCGACGCGCTCGATGCGGACGTGACGAGCATCGAGGCGGCGCGGTCGGGCCCCGGCCTCCTCCGTACGGTCGCCGACTCGGGCTTCGTCCGTGGCATCGGACCCGGCGTCTACGACATCCACTCGCCGCGGATCCCGGACTCCGACGAGGTGGTGAGCTGGCTGCGCGCCGCGGTCGGGGCCGTGCCGTCCGAGCGGCTGTGGGTCAACCCCGACTGCGGGCTCAAGACCAGGACGTATCCGCAGGTGGAGGCCGCCCTGACCAACGTGGTCGATGCCACACGCCGGCTGCGATCGGAGCTGGGGTAGTCGAAGGGTAGGCGCGCGGTAGGTTGGGTAGCGGTTGCCTCGACCCCAAAGGTTCTTGAGAAGGAGAGTGGAGTCAGCATGGCTCAGTACTCGCTGCCGGATCTCCCGTATGACTACGGTGCGCTGGAGCCCCACATCTCGGGGCAGATCATGGAGCTGCACCATGACAAGCACCACCAGACATACGTGGCCGGCGCCAACACCGCGTTGGAGCAGATGGAAGAGGCACGCGCGACGGAGAAGCTGCAGTCGGTCAACCTGCTGCAGAAGAACCTCGCGTTCAACCTGGCCGGCCACGTCAACCACACGGTCTTCTGGCCGAACATGTCACCGGACGGCGGCGACAAGCCGGACGGCGAGCTGGCGGCCGCGATCGACGAGTTCTTCGGGTCGTTCGACGGCTTCCAGGCGCACTTCACCCAGGCGGCGCTCGGCATCCAGGGCTCCGGCTGGTCGATCCTCGCCTGGGAGTCGGTGGGCCAGCGGCTGGTGATCGAGCAGCTCTACGACCACCAGGGCAACCTCGCCGTCGGCACCGTCCCGCTGCTCATGCTCGACATGTGGGAGCACGCGTTCTACCTGCAGTACAAGAACGTGAAGCCCGACTACGTCAAGGCCTGGTGGAACGTCGCGAACTGGGCCGACGTGGCCCGCCGCTTCACCGACGCCAAGACGAAGACGCAGGGCCTCATCTAACGAGCAGGCCCGACTGAAGGGCACCGTGTTGTCGCTGCGGCGGCAGTGCGGTGCCCTTCATGCTGCCTCGACACTCCTCGCCGTGACCGACACGCCCATCATCTTGGGTTGCCGGTGATTGTCGTCCCCCAGATGTAGCGTTTCTCCTGCTGATGGTTCCGCTGGACAGCCGGTCCGGCGGAGGCAAGAGGGAACCCGGTGAGAGTCCGGGACTGCCCCGCAGCGGTGATCGGGAACGACCGCCGTCACCATCTCGCAGTCCGCGCCCCTGGCTGCGAGAGGGTCGAGCACTGGGCGCTCACGCGCCTGGGAAGCGACGGCCAGTAGGACCGGTGTGAGCCGGGTGCCCGTGAGTCCGAAGACCTGCCATCGGTGCGCGCGCTCGCGAGACGGGCGCGCGCGTTTGTCCAGACCTCGTGGGTGGGTCCTGCGGACGTTCTGGCGCGGCACGGCATGCCTCCGTGCGCGTCGGTCGTGCCCTCCTGCGCGCTCTGGACCCTCGACCCGTCCAGCTCGTGAGGAGAGACATGACCGAGACCCTTGAAGCGGGGGCACTGACCGGTGCGTCCCCGATCGTCGTCATCCGTCGCGACGGCAGCGGCGTGCCGTTCGACGAGAGCAAGATCGCCGTCGCCATCGGCAAGGCGTTCATCGCCACCGAGGGCGCGGACGCCGGCGCTTCCCAGCGCGTGCGCTCCCTCGTCGACCGGCTCACCGGCCAGGTGTGCGACGTGCTGGCCAGGCGTGCCGCGCTGATGAGCAGCGTGCACGTCGAGGACATCCAGGACCAGGTCGAGCTCGCGCTGATGCGCGGCGAGCACCACCAGGTCGCCCGGGCGTACGTCCTCTACCGTGAGGAGCACACGCGCCGGCGCGCCGAGAGTGCGACCGGCGCCCCCACCGGTCGGGCCGGTGTCCACGTCCGCCTCGCCGATGGCACGACCGCGCCGCTCGACACCGCGCGCCTGGAGCTCGTCGTGGCCGAGGCGTGCGCCGGCCTCGCCGACGTCGACCCGCGGGTCGTGCTCGACGAGACGCTGCGCGCCGCGTACGACGGCATGACCGCCGACGAGCTGGCGCTCGCGCTGGTCATGTCGGCGCGCACGTTCGTCGAGACCGAGCCCGACTACACCTACGTCACCTCGCGGCTGCTGCTCGACAAGCTCCGCGGCGAGGCGTTGACCTACCTGAACGGCGAGCCCACCGTCGCCAGCCAGGGGCAGATGGCCGAGTGGTACTCCGGATACTTCGCGGCGTACGTCAGGCGCGGCATCGAGCTCGGCATGCTCGACGAGCGCCTCGCGACGTTCGACCTCGACCGGCTCGGCGCCGCGCTGCTGCCCGAGCGCGACCAGGCGTTCACGTACCTCGGCATGCAGACCCTCTACGACAGGTACTTCCTGCACGACGACGGCACGAGGTACGAGCTGCCGCAGGCGTTCTTCCTCCGCGTGGCGATGGGTCTCGCCGTCGACGAGGACGACCGCGAGGCGCGCGCGATCGAGTTCTACGAGCTGCTGTCGTCGTTCGACTTCATGTGCTCGACCCCGACGCTGTTCAACGCCGGCACCACCAGGCCGCAGCTGTCGTCGTGCTTCCTCACGACCGTCGACGACGACCTCGACGGCATCTTCTCCGGCATCAGGAACAACGCCCTGCTGGCGAAGTTCTCCGGCGGCCTCGGCAACGACTGGACCCCCGTGCGCGGCATCGGCGCGCACATCAAGGGCACCAACGGGCTGTCGTCGGGCGTCGTGCCGTTCCTGAAGATCGCCAACGACACCGCGGTGGCCGTCAACCAGGGCGGCAAGCGCAAGGGTGCGGTCTGCGCCTACCTGGAGACGTGGCACATCGACGTCGAGGAGTTCCTCGACCTGCGTAAGAACACCGGTGACGAGCGGCGCCGCACCCACGACATGAACACCGCCAACTGGGTGCCCGACCTGTTCCTGCGCCGCGTCGAGGCCGACGAGACGTGGACGCTGTTCTCGCCCGACGAGGTGCCGGGACTGCACGACGCGTACGGCGCGGAGTTCGCCGAGCTCTACGAGGGCTACGAGGCCGCGGCCGAGCGCGGGGAGATCCGCGTGTTCCGGCAGCTGCGCGCGGTCGACCTGTGGCGGCGCATGCTCACCATGCTGTTCGAGACCGGGCACCCGTGGATCACGTTCAAGGACGCGTGCAACCTGCGCTCGCCGCAGCAGCACTCCGGCGTCGTGCACTCGTCGAATCTGTGCACCGAGATCACGCTGAACACCACCACCGACGAGACCGCCGTGTGCAACCTCGGCTCGGTCAACCTCGCGCGGCACGTGACCGCCGACGGCGTCGACCTCGGGCGCCTGGAGCGGACGGTGACGACCGCCGTGCGCATGCTCGACAACGTCATCGACGTCAACATGTACACGATCCCCGAGGCGCGCCGGTCGAACATGCGGCACCGTCCGGTCGGCCTCGGCGTGATGGGCTTCCAGGATGCGCTGTTCGCCCTGCGCGCGCCGTACGCCTCCGAGCGCGCGGTCGAGCTGGCCGACGAGAGCATGGAGGCTGTTAGCTACTTCGACCTGAAAAAGTCGCAGCGTGGCGGTCGATGATGTGGTGGCTGGTGGTGGAGAGGATGGCCTCGAACCCTTGGGCTAGAAGGGATCGAGGCCATCGTGTTCAGAACTGTAAACGATCAGCCGACGTTGTG
>WHST01000095.1 GCA_009379955.1 Streptosporangiales bacterium
AGCAGGTTCTGGCGGAACCGGCCCTGCTTGCCCTTGAGCATGTCGGACAGCGACTTCAACGGCCGGTTGCCCGGGCCGGTGACGGGACGGCCGCGCCGGCCGTTGTCGAACAACGCGTCGACCGACTCCTGCAGCATGCGCTTCTCGTTGTTGACGATGATCTCGGGCGCGCCGAGGTCGAGCAGCCGCTTGAGCCGGTTGTTCCTGTTGATCACCCGGCGGTACAGGTCGTTGAGGTCGCTCGTCGCGAACCGGCCACCGTCGAGTTGCACCATCGGGCGCAACTCGGGCGGGATCACCGGGACGCAGTCGAGGACCATGCCCAGCGGGCTGTTCGTCGTGTTGAGGAACGCCGACACGACCTTGAGCCGCTTCAGGGCACGGGCCTTCTTCTGCCCCTTGCCCGAACGGATCGTCTCGCGCAGGCTCGCGGCCTCGCTCTCGAGGTCGAAGCTCTGCAGCCGCTCCTGGATCGCGTGCGCGCCCATGCCGCCGCGGAAGTAGATGCCGAACCGGTCGCGCATCTCGCGGTAGAGGAGCTCGTCGCCCTCGAGGTCCTGCACCCGCAGGCCCTTGAATCGCGAGAAGACCTCCTCGACACGGTCGATCTCACGCTGCGCCCGGTCGCGGATCTGGCGCATCTCGCGCTCCGCGCCCTCCTTGACCTTGCGCCGCGCGTCGCTCTTGGCGCCCTCCGCCTCGAGCTGGGCGATGTCGCTCTCGAGCTTCTTCGCCCTGGCCTCGAGGTCGGCGTCGCGCCGCTGTTCGAGCTGCTGCTTCTCGACGCTGATGTTGGCCTCGAGCGAGGACAGGTCACGTGTCCTGGCCTCGTCGTCGACCCACGTGATCATGTAGGCGGCGAAGTAGATGACCTTCTCCAGGTCCTTCGGCGCCAGATCGAGCAGGTAGCCGAGCCGGCTCGGCACACCCTTGAAGTACCAGATGTGCGTGACCGGGGCGGCCAGCTCGATGTGGCCCATGCGCTCGCGGCGCACCTTGGAGCGGGTGACCTCGACGCCACACCGCTCGCAGATGATGCCCTTGAAGCGGACGCGCTTGTACTTGCCGCAGTAGCATTCCCAGTCGCGGGTCGGACCGAAGATCTTCTCGCAGAAGAGCCCGTCCTTCTCCGGCTTGAGGGTGCGGTAGTTGATGGTCTCGGGCTTCTTCACCTCGCCGTGCGACCACTGACGGATGTCGTCCGCGGTCGCCAGGCCGATTCGCAGCTCGTCGAAGAAGTTGACGTCCAGCAAGACCTCTTGCCTTCTTTCTGGATCACAATGTCGGCAGTTCGGTGGTCATGCCGCCCGGAGCTCGCGCCCCGGGCGGCTCGTGTCATACCTCTTCGACGCTGCTCGGCTCTCTCTTGGAGAGGTCGATGCCGAGCTCCTCCGCGGCACGGAAGACGTCCTCGTCGGTCTCCCTCATCTCGACGGCGACACCGTCACTGGAGAGGACCTCGACGTTGAGGCACAGCGCCTGCATCTCCTTGACCAGCACCTTGAACGACTCGGGGATGCCGGGCTCGGGGATGTTCTCGCCCTTGACGATGGCCTCGTACACCTTCACGCGGCCGAGGATGTCGTCGGACTTGATGGTGAGCAGCTCCTGGAGCGCGTAGGAGGCGCCGTACGCCTCGAGCGCCCAGACCTCCATCTCGCCGAAGCGCTGGCCACCGAACTGTGCCTTACCACCCAGCGGCTGCTGGGTGATCATCGAGTACGGACCGGTCGACCGCGCGTGGATCTTGTCGTCGACCATGTGCGCCAGCTTCAGCATGTACACGTAGCCGATCGCGATCGGATCCTCGAGCGGGTCGCCCGTGCGTCCGTCGAGCAGGTGCGCCTTGCCGTCCGCACCGACGAGCCTCTCGCCGTCACGGTTGGGCATGGTGGCACCGAGCAGACCGGTGAGCTCGGAGTCGCGGGCGCCGTCGAAGACGGGCGTGGCCACGACCTGTCCGGGGTCACCCTGGTCGGCGCCGATGGACTTGAGGTGCTTCTTCCACTCCTCGTCGTCGCCCTCGACCTTCCAGCCGGTCTTCGCGATCCAGCCGAGGTGCATCTCGAGCACCTGGCCGACGTTCATCCGGCTGGGCACGCCGAGCGGGTTCAGCACGATGTCGACGGGGGTGCCGTCACGAAGGAACGGCATGTCCTCGACGGGCAGGATCTTGGCGATCACGCCCTTGTTGCCGTGCCGACCGGCGAGCTTGTCGCCCGCGGTGATCTTGCGCTTCTGCGCGACGTAGACCCGCACCAGCTCGTTGACGCCCGGAGGCAGCTCGTCGCCGTCGTCGCGGTTGAACACCCGGACGCCGATGACCGTGCCGGTCTCGCCGTGCGGCACCTTGAGCGAGGTGTCGCGGACCTCCCGCGCCTTCTCCCCGAAGATGGCGCGCAGCAACCGCTCCTCCGGCGTCAGCTCGGTCTCGCCCTTGGGCGTGACCTTGCCGACGAGGATGTCGCCGTTGCCGACCTCGGCGCCGATGCGGACGATGCCGCGCTCGTCGAGGTCGGCGAGCATCTCCTCGGAGACGTTCGGGATGTCCCTGGTGATCTCCTCGGGACCGAGCTTCGTGTCGCGGGCGTCGACCTCGTGCTCCTCGATGTGGATCGAGGAGAGGACGTCGTCCTGCACCAGCCGCTGGCTGATGACGATGGCGTCCTCGTAGTTGTGGCCCTCCCACGACATGAACGCGACGAGGAGGTTGCGGCCGAGGGCCAGCTCCCCCTGGTCGGTCGACGGACCGTCCGCCAGGACCTGCCCCTGCTCGACCCGAGCACCCTCGTCGACCAGCGGACGCTGGTTGATGCAGGTGCCCTGGTTGGACCGACGGAACTTGGCGAGCCGGTACGTGCGCCGGTTGTCGTCGTCGGCCTTGACCGTGATCGCGTCGGACGAGACGTCCTCGACGAGCCCGGCCTCGGCGGCCACCAGCACGTCACCTGCGTCGACGGCGGCGCGGTACTCCACGCCGGTGCCGACGAGCGGCGACTCGGTGTGGATGAGCGGCACCGCCTGGCGCTGCATGTTGGCGCCCATCAGCGCGCGGTTGGTGTCGTCGTGCTCGAGGAACGGGATCAGCGACGTGGCCACCGACACCATCTGGCGCGGCGAGACGTCCATGTAGTCGACCGCGTCGGGGGAGACGTTGTCGACCTCGCCGCCCTTGCGTCGGACGAGCACGCGCGGCTCGGTGAACCGGCCCTGGGCGTCGAGCGCAGCATTGGCCTGCGCCTTGACGAACCTGTCCTCCTCGTCGGCGGTCAGGTAGTCGACCTTGTCGGTCACCTTGCCGTTCTCGACCTTGCGGTAGGGCGTCTCGAGGAAGCCGAACGCATTGACCCGCCCGTACGTCGACAGGTAGCCGATCAGGCCGATGTTCGGGCCCTCAGGCGTCTCGACCGGACACATCCGGCCGTAGTGCGACGGGTGGACGTCACGGACCTCCATACCGGCACGGTCACGGGACAGACCGCCGGGTCCGAGCGCGGAGAGACGCCGCTTGTTCGTCAGGCCCGCGATCGGGTTGGTCTGGTCCATGAACTGAGACATCTGGCTGGTGCCGAAGAACTCCTTGATGGAGGCGACGACCGGCCGGATGTTGATCAGCGTCTGCGGCGTGATCGCCTCGACGTCCTGTGTGGTCATGCGCTCGCGGACGACCCGCTCCATGCGGGACAGGCCGAGCCTGACCTGGTTCTGGATCAGCTCGCCGACCGTGCGGAGGCGCCTGTTGCCGAAGTGGTCGATGTCGTCGACCTCGATGGTGACCTCGGCGGCGGACAGCGTCGCCTCGGTCTCGCCGGCGTGCAGCCGCACCATGTACTCGATGGTCGCGACGACGTCGTCCTCGGTCAGCGTGCCCTGCAGGGTCGGCAGCTCGAGTCCGAGCTTCTTGTTCAACTTGTAGCGGCCGACCTTGGCGAGGTCGTAGCGCTTCGGGTTGAAGTAGAGGTTCTCGAGCAGCGTCTGCGCGGACTCACGCGTCGGCGGCTCACCCGGCCGCAGCTTGCGGTAGATGTCGAGCAGGGCGTCGTCCTGCCCGGTGGTGTGGTCCTTCTCGAGCGTGTTGCGGATCGACTCGTAGTCGCCGAACCGCTCGATGATCTTCGCCTCGTCCCACCCGAGCGCCTTGAGCAGGACGGTGACGTTCTGCTTGCGCTTGCGGTCGATGCGGACGCCGACCAGGTCACGCTTGTCGACCTCGAACTCCAGCCACGCACCCCTGGACGGGATGATCTTGGAGCTGAAGACGTCACGGTCGGACGCCTTGTCGAGACTCTTCTCGAAGTAGACGCCTGGCGACCGGACGAGCTGCGAGACGACGACACGCTCGGTGCCGTTGATCACGAACGTGCCCATCGGGGTCATGAGCGGGAAGTCGCCCATGAACACCGTCTGGCTCTTGATCTCGCCCGTGGTGTTGTTGACGAACTCGGCCGTCACGAACATCGGGGCCGAGTAGGTGATGTCCTTGTCCTTGCACTCGTCGACCGAGTACTTGGGTGGCTCGAACCGGTGATCGCGGAACGAGAGGGACATGGAACCGGAGAAGTCCTCGATGGGACTGATCTCCTCGAAGATCTCCTCCAGGCCTGATTGCCGAGAGGGACCTGGGTCTCCGGCGGCCTCCGCCGCCTCCACCCGCTTCTGCCAACGCTCGCTTCCGATGAGCCAGTCGAACGCCTCGACCTGTACGTCGAGGAGGTTCGGGATATCGAGCGGCTCACGAAGACGTGCGAATGAGATTCGACGGGGACCTTTGGGCTTGCTGGACGTGGTACGCGAGGCGGCCAACAGGCATCCTTCCACTGGCTCGCGGTGAACTCCGCGCGCGGCAGACAACCCATCGGGGAAAATGGGTCGTCAGAGGGCAGCGCAAATAGCCAGTGTAACCGGACCGGTCACTGCTGTCGAGTGCTCATCCATGCACTTGTCACGTCCCTGGCAGGATCTCTCCTGGACGACGGCGAGTCAAGCACTTCAGCGGGAACGAATGGGGCATATGCCCCCATACTGACGAGCTATCCAGGGAATTCTGGCGGCAGCGTCACCATCCGCAACCGTCTCGAGGGCCACCGAGATCCCCGCCGAGCCGGCCGACGGACCGGAAGTCCGCCGGGTCAGGCCCGACGACCGCGACGGGGGCGGGTCCGATTCGTGACCCCATCGTGACGCGCGAGACGCTGCCGGGGTCGTGTCGCTGCCCCCTAGAGGGACTTGAGCTGGGAGACGCGCCAGTCGTCGCCGACCGGGACCATGGTCATCTGCACCCGGTTCTGGTCCAGCCGTCCGTCCTTGACGAGGGTGCTCACGGTGTTCTGGTTGACGTAGAGGAGCAGCTCGACGCGGTCCTTCTCCGCGGTGACCACGGCGGCGCTCACCACCTCGGCGGTGACGGTGACGTCGTACTTCTTCGCGTTGGGGGTGACGAGGTCCTTCGTCGTCTTGGCGTACTCGCCGCGGAACGTGCCGGTGGTGACGCGCCGGCCGGCGGCGAAGTCCCTGTCCAGGGTGCGGTGGTCGTACGAGAGCAGCGTCTTGGCGGCCGCCCGGCCGGCCGAGAGGGAGTCGCTGCGGATCTCGACCAGGTCGGCGGTGGTCGTCAGCGTCAGGGTCTGCCACAGCAGGCCGCCGACGCAGAGCAGGATCGTCAGCGGCAGGGCGAACACCTGGGTCCAGGCCAGCCACGCCAGCCTGGAGTCGATCCTGCGGAGGATGCCGGTCGACATCAGCCCACGAACTCCACACCGGAGACGAGCCACCGGTCGCCGGTCTTGGCGAGGTCGAGCTGCATGCGGTAGTTCTGCAGGGTCGGCTTCTCGTGCGCGACGTTGGTGACCGAGGCGTCGACGACCACCAGGGCCACCGCGGAGTCCGAGTCGACCGATCGCAGGCCGGCGCTCAGCACCTCGCCCTTCGAGGTCGACTTGTTCTTGGTGACCGTCTGCTTGATCGTCGTGCGGTTCTGCTCGTAGCTGGCCCGGAAGTCTCCGGTCGCTCCGTTGATCACCCGCTGGACGTCACGGTCGACGCTCTTGTAACCGATGGTCGTGAAGTTGAGGGCCTGCTGCCTGGCGGCGAGAAGGACCTTCTCGCGCGCCGCCTCCTCGTCGGCGACCGCACCGTGGCGCGCCACGATCATGGCGGAGAACACCGTGACGGCGACCACCGGGATGACGAGGAGGCCGAGGACCACGTAGACGATGACCGCGGGTATGTCCGCCCCGGGCGCGGGCGCGCCGCGCCGGGTCGGAGTGCCAGCCGGACGCCGAGATGTCTTCGTCACTTGCCGAGCGGTCCCAGGAGGAGCATCTGCCACGAATCGTCACCGAACACTCGCTGCTGGCCTCCCGACGACCCCATCCGTACCGGTCCACCGTCCGGGCCGGTCACCTGACCCGTCGACGCGTCGTAACGGTACATGCCGGCGGAGGTGCCCCCGCCGGACCGGCCGGACGCACCCGGGTCGGTCGGTGCCTCGCCGGTGGGTCCGGGGGCGTTCTGGGCGCCGCGGACCGCGGTCTTGCTCGACTCCGGCTCGTCACACGCCGCCTTGTCGTTGGCCTTCGTGTCCGCGGTCTCCTGGGGATACCGCTTGGGCGTCGACCCGTACCCCTCGGTGCACGGCACGGGCGTGAGGTCGATCACCAGGCCCACGTGGGAGGTGCCGTCGGCGGTCACCGTGTAGCCGCCCGCGACGACGTCCGGGTACATCACGAGGATCTGCCGCAGCCCGGGCAGCCGTACCGACGCGATGCCGCCGGCCGTGACGAGGTTGCCGAGCAGGGTGCCGATGGTCGGGTCGACGGTACGCAGCAGCGACGTGAGCTCGGGCGCGGAGAGCTGCCCGTTGTCGAGCAGCCGCCGCAGGTCGGGGTCGCTGCTGTCGATCTGCTCCGACAGTGACCGCAGGTGCTTCGAGAACTCCCTGATCGAGTCCGCGCTGTCGAGCTGGGTGTCGAGGACGACCCTGCCGTCCTCGAGCAGCCGGGTCGTCGGCTCGAGGTTCTCGGTCGCCGTGTCGAGCACCGCGTTGCCGTTGTCGATGAGCGCCTGCAGAGCCGGGCCCGTCCCGGAGAACGCCGCGTCGAGCTCGGAGATCACCGTGACCAGGTCGTCCTTGTCGAGCGAGTTCACGAGCTCGTCGAGGTTGACCAGCAGCTGCGTGGACGAGATCGGCAGCCGGGTGCGGTCGGCCGGGATCACCGAGTCGTCGGAGAGGTACGGCCCGGTGCGCCGCTTCGGCTGCAGGTCGAGGTACTGCTCACCCACCGCCGAGCGCTCGGCGACGACGGCGATCGCGTCGTCGGGGACGAGGGTGTCGCGCTCGAGGAGCAGCACCGCGCGCACGCCGCCCCTGGTCAGCCGCAGCGTGTCGACCTCGCCGACGGTGACACCGCGGTAGGTGACCTCGGCGTTCTCGAAGAGCCCACCGGTGTCGGTGAGGTCGACGTTGACCGTGTAGTGCCGGTTGGTGAGCGCGTCGGTCAGCCCGACGTAGTTGGCGCTGACGTACGACAGGCCGAGCAGCGTGATCGCCAGGAACGCGACCAGCTGGATCTTGACGGTTCGGCGTATCACTCGCGCTCACCCACCCAGTCCGCCGAGCAGCAGGCCCAGCAGGTCGTCGTTGTCGGACGACCCGCCAGGCGGCGTGGTGCCCGGGGTCGGCGACGGGGTGGACGTGCCCCTGCCGCCCTCGGCGCCCTCGCTGGGGAGCAGTCCGCTGGGCAGCAGCCCGCCGGGCGACGGACCCCGCTCGTTCTCGTCCTGCTTCAGCAGCTTCGGCAGCTCGCCGAGGTCGGGCGGGTTGCCGCTGGGGCCACCCTCGCCGATGACCTGCAGGATCTGCGTGAGGTCGAGGTCGGCGGTGAGGTGCAGGTTCTGGTAGTCGCCCTTGATGCCCTCGGCCGAGTTCGTCGGGAACGGGTACGTCAGCATGATGCCGAGCGCTTCCGGCAGGTCAGTGCCCGCCTGCGCGAGCCGGGTGAGGATCGGCCGCAGCGCCGCGAGGTTGGCCTCGAGGTCGGCCTTGGTCGCGTTGATCACGCGGGTGCCGACCTTGCCCAGCTTCGCGAGCTCGCGAAGCAGCACGACGAGGTCGCGGCGCTGCTCGGTCAGCACCTTGAGGGCCGGCGGCACGCGTTCCAGCGTGCGGTCGATGGTCGGCTGCTGCTTCTTCAGCTGTGCCGCGAGCGAGTCGAGGTTGCGGATCGCCTTGTCGATGTCGTCCTTCTGCTCGTCGAGCCCGCCGACGAAGGTGTCGAGCTGGTCGACCACGCTCTTGATCTTGTCCTCGCGCCCCGCCAGCGCCGCGTTGAGCTCCTTGTTGATGGTCTTGAGCTGTGGCAGGCCGCCGCCGTTGAGCAGCATCGCGAGGGCGGAGAGGACCTCCTCGACCTCGGCACTGCGCTGGGTGCGCGACAGCGGCACGACGTCGCCGTCGCCGAGCCGGCCGCGGGCGCGTTCGGCGGTGGGCACGGCGAGCTGGACGTACTTCTCGCCGAGCAGGCTCGTCTGCTGGACCGCGGCCACCGCGTTGTCGGGCAGGCGCACCTTGCGCTGCACCTCGACGTACACCTTCGCGTGCCAGCCGTCGAGCTCGATCCTGGTGACCTCCCCGACCGCGACGTCGCCGACCTTCACCGCGGACCTGGGCACCAGGTCGAGCACGTCGGTGAACTCGATCGCCACGCTGTACGGGTCGTCGCCGGTGTCGGCGCCGCCGGGCAGCGGCAGGTCGTAGACGCCCTGGAACGTGCAGCCGGAGACCAGCACCGCGAGCGCGGTGACCGCCGCGACGAGCCCGGCGAGCCCGCGGGGCCCGCGCCGACCGGGAGTGGGAGGCCGCGTCATCGCTTGCCTCCCAGGATGCCGGCGAGCGTCTTGTCCGGCTTGCCGACCGGCTCGTTGACCGAGCGCTGGTTGGGGTCGAGCGCCAGCGAGCTGCCCTTGGGCAGCTTCTTGGTGACCGACCCGAACGCCTGCCTGATCAGGTCGCACTGCTGCTGCGGCACGTGCAGCGAGATCAGCAGGGTGCACAGGTACATGGCGGGGTCGTTGAGCTGGCGGAAGTTGTTCCTGTTGTCGAGCGTGCCGTACTTCCCGTTGTACGCCAGCTGCAGGTTGGACAACGCCACCGGTGCGCCGTCGAGGAACCTGGCGAGGGCCTTCTGCTGCTTGGTGAGGACGCCGGTGACCTCGGCGAGGCCGTCGATGTTCTTCTTCAGCCCGGCCTTGTTCTCCCGGACGAACTTCTCGACCTGCCCGAGGGCGATGCCGAGGTTCTTCAGCGCCGCCGCGAGCTCGTCCTTCTCGCCGTCGAGCTGCTCCGAGATCCCGGCGAGGTCCTTGTTGAACGCCACGACGGCCGCGTCGTTCTTCTTCAGGGCGGTGGTGAACGTCGACAGGTTGCGGACCGTCGAGAACAGGTCGTCGCTGCCGCCGTTGATCGTCTCGAGCGCCTTCGACGCCTCCTCGATCGTGGTCTTGACGTCGTCGCCCGAGCCGCCGAGGTTCTCCGCGCCGACCTTCAGCAGGCGCGACAGCGAGCCGTTCTCGTTGGCACCGTTGGGTCCGAGCGCCTCGCTGACGTCGTCGAGCGAGCGGTAGATGTCGCCGAGCTCGACCGGCACGGCGGTGCGGGACCGCGGGATCCTGGCGCCGTCCTTCATCGTCGGCCCGCCGTCGTAGACCGGCGCGAGCTGGAGGTAGCGGTCGCTGACGATGCTCGGTGCGACGACGAACGCCTTGGCGTCGAAGGGCACCTTGTGCTCGTCGTCGTAGTGGAAGTCGACGCGGACGACGTCGCCCTCAGGGGTGATCTCGTCGACCTTGCCGATCGGCACTCCGAGCACTCGCACGTCGGAGCCCTCGTAGAGACCGACCGTACGGCTGAAGTACGCGGTGCCACTGATCTCGCCGGTGCGGGACAGGACGACGCCGACGATGCCGAGCAGGAGCGCGGCGACGAGGACGAGGACGCCGAAGCGCAGGATGCGGGTGGAGCTCATGACCCGCCCCCCGAGACCGGGGTCTTCGGCAGGCTCACGCTGGGGGGCAGCGGGACGAGGTTCTGGATGTAGGCGTCGAACCATCGCCCGGTGCCGACGACGTTGCCGAACAGGTTCACGAACGTCGCCAGGGACGTGATGCTCCTGTCGAGGTTGTTCTGGTTCTTCTGCAGCACCGCGACCACGCGCGCGAGGTACTTCAGCGCCGGCCTGATCTGGGCGCGGTTCTCCTCGACGAGCTTGGTGAGCTGGGTCGACAGCACGACGGTGTTGACCAGCAGCTGGTGGATGACGACCCGGCGGGCCCTGACCTCCTTGAAGAGCTTCTCCCCGTCGCGCAGCAGCCTGGTGAAGTCCTCGTTGCGGTCGGACAGGACCTTGGTCACGCCCTTGCTGCTCGCCAGCAGCTCCTTCAGCTTGGCGTCGCGGCTGGAGATCGTGCGCGACAGCCGGGTGAGGCCGCGCAGCGACGCCTTCACCTCGTCGGGCGAGTCGGCGAAGGTGGTCGACACCGTGTCGAACGCCTCCGCGAGCTTGCGGCTGTCGATCTTCTGCACCGTCTCGGTCAGCCCGCTGAACGCCTCGACGACGTCATATGGAGCGAGCGTGCGCGACGTGGGGATCTCGGCGTCCTCCGCCATCGGCTCGGTGCCCTTCGGCACCAGCGCGAGATACTTCTCCCCCAGCAGGGTCCTGATCTTGATCGCGGCGCCCGAACGGTCGCCGACCCAGGTCTCCTCGTCGTCGACGCGGAAGTCGACCCGCACGCGCTTGCCCGCGAGCGACACGTCCTCGACCTTGCCGACCCGGACGCCGGCGATCCGCACCTCGTCGTCGACCTTCAGGCCGCCCGCCTCGGTGAACGCGGCACGGAACGTCTTGCCGCCGCCGATGAGCGGCACGCTCTCGATGTTGAACGCGGCCACGAGCAGGCAGCAGATGATCGCGATGCCGATCACGCCGATCGGCACCGGGTTCATCTCGCGAAAGGGCTTCACCGGCACCTCGCTTCCTCGGAGTGGAAGGTCGGTGACATCACCTTGCCCGTGGGCAGCACGACCTGGCCGTCGAAGTCGCACAGGAAGAAGTTGAACCACGAGCCGTAGGACCCGGTGCGGCTCAGCTTGTTGGCCCGGTCCGGGAGCTTCTTCAGCGTCTCGTCGACGGTGTCGCGGTTGTCGTCGAGCGTCTTGGTCACGCGGCCGAGCTGCTTGACGTCGTCGCGTACCTCGGGACGCACGTCGCCCACCAGGTCGCCGGTGGTGCGCGCGAGGGTGTTGATGCTGCCGAGCGAGCCGAAGATCGCGTCGCGGTCGTTCGCCAGCCCGGTGACGAACCGCTGCAGCTGGATCAGCAGGTCGTTGAGCTGGTCGTTGTGCGCGTGCAGGTTGCCGAGCACGGCGTTGAGGTTGTCGATCAGCTGGCCGATGATCTTGTCGCGGTCGGCGATGTGGTTGGTGAGCGAGGCGGTGTGGCTCAGCAGGCTGTTGATGCTGCCCGCCTCGCCCTGCAGGGTCCGCACGATCTCGTTGGCGAGGGTGTTGACCTGCTTGGCGTCGAGCGCCTCGAACAGCGGCTTGAAGCCGTTGAAGAGCGTGTCGAGGTCGAGCGCGGGTGCCGTGTGCGAGACCGGGATCGTGTCGCCCTCGCCGAGCGGCTGCTCGGACCCGACGCCCTCCGCGAGCGCGAGGTAGCGCTGTCCGATCAGGTTGCGCCACCTGACGCTGACCTGGGTGCTCGCGGGGACGTCACGGGTCTCGTCGACGGTGAACGTGACGCGCGCCTTCGTGCGCTCGTACACCTCGACGTGCTGCACCTCGCCGACCCGTACACCGGCGATGCGGACGTCGTCGCCCTCGAGGACGCCGGTCGCGTCGGCGAAGACGGCGTGGTACTCCTTCGCGGCCCGGAAGCTGGCGTTGGAGATGGTCGTCGCCAGCAGGGCGGTCGCGAGGATCGTCACGACCGCGAACGCGATCAGCTTGACCAGATTGCCCGCCGTCTTCACGAGTGCCCGCCTCCTCCCGCGCCTCCGGCACGTGCCGCGGAGCGGTCGCCAGCGCTACTCGTGACGTCGCGGCCCGTACCTACGGCGCGCTCGTCGAGCTCCTGCACTCGGCTCGTCTTCACGACACACTCACCGCCGTCCCGCGCGCCATCGGCCCGAACAGCAACGTGGTGATGTCCGGGGCCTCGTCCGCCGACTTGCCGGTGACCGGCGCGACGAGCGCGCCGATCGTCCGCTTCTCCGCGGCGGTGCCGGTCACCCTCGCCGACGGCCCGCCGAGGCCGGGCGGCAGGCCCGACTCCGCGCTGCGGCCGGGGTTGTTGTAGCCGTCGTCCTGCGTGCCGTCCTCGAAGTGGATCCCCGGATCGTACGGGACGTCGGGGTCCGGCAGGCCCCGGCAGTCGGGCCCCCGCTTGTCGGTCCATTCGGGCGCGTCCTCGCCCGGCTGGTACGCCGGCCTGGCCTTGATGATCTCCATGGTGATGTGCAGGCGCCGGTTCTCGAACGTCTTCGCGAGCTGCTCGTTGTCGGACTCCGCCAGCCCGGCCAGCAGGCACGGGTACTCCGGTGAGTACCGCGCGAGCAGCTCGAGCGTCGGTCGGTTGACGTCGCCGACGGCGATGAGCCGCGCCTCGTGCCGGCCGAGGAAGTCGCGTGCGGTGACCGCGAACGTCGTCGTCGAGGTGAGGAACTCCTGCAGGGTGCGTTCCTTCTCCGAGACCGTCTGCGCGGTGTTGCTCACGTGCCGCAACGTGGCAGCGAGGTCGGGGATGACGTCGTCGTACATCTTCGCGACCTCGGCGATGGCCTTGATGTCGTGCTTGATCGCCGGCAGGTGCGGGTTGATCTCCCTGAGGTAGGTGTCGAGGCGTTCGAGGTTGTCACCGATCTGCTCGCCCCGGCCCTCCAGCGCGGTGGCGAGGGCGTTGAGGGTGGCCTGCACCTTGTCAGGCTCCAGCGTGCGCAGCAGTGGCAGCAGGTCGTCGAGCACCCGGTTGAGTGCGAGGGCGGCTGCCGAGCGGTCCTCGGGGATCACGTCGCCGCGGCCGATCGTGCGGGTGCTGGCGATCTGCGGCGGGCGCAGGTCGACGTACCGCTCGCCGAACAGCGTCTTGGGCACGAACCTGGCGGACGAGTTGGCCGGGATGTGCCGCACCTGCTCCGGCTTCAGCGCGAGCCTGATGGTCGCCGACCTGCCGTCGGACGTGATCTGCCTGATCTCGCCGACGACGACCCCGCGCATCTTGACGTCGCCGCCGACGTTGAGCTGGGTGCCGACCGTCTGCGCCTTCACCGTCACGTCGACGACGGGGGTGAAGCGCTTCTGGTAGGCGGCGATCGAGATGCCCACGAGCAGCGCGAGGACGACGACGAGGGCGATGCCGTAGGCCTGGTAGCGGATTCGGGAAGTCATGAGGCGACCTCCGGAGTGAGCATCGCAGCGAGCTCGGAACCTGCACCCTCGACGCCGACCGCACGTGAGCGAGGAGCGGAGCGGAGGATGTCGCCGGGGAACACAGTCATGAGGTCACCCCGCGATCCGCACGGTCGTGGTGGCGCCCCAGATCGCGAGGCTGAGGAAGAAGTCGACGACGTTGATCGCGACGATCGAGGTGCGCACCGCACGGCCGACCGCGACGCCGACGCCCGCGGGACCGCCGGACGCGGTGTAGCCGTGGTAGCAGTGCACCAGCATGATCACGACGGCGAAGACCAGCACCTTGAGGAACGACCAGAGGACGTCCTGCGGCGGTAGGAAGAGGTGGAAGTAGTGGTCGTAGGTGCCCGCCGACTGGCCGTAGTAGAAGGTCACGATCGTGCGGGTCGCGAGGTAGGAGGCCAGCAGGCCGATGATGTAGAGCGGGATCACCGCGACGAAGCCGGCGACGAGGCGGGTCGTGACGAGGTACGGGATCGAGGGGACCGCCATCACCTCGAGGGCGTCGACCTCCTCGTTGATCCGCATGGCGCCGAGCTGCGCGGTGAAGCCGCAGCCGACCGTGGCCGACAGGGCGAGACCGGCGGTCAGCGGCGCGATCTCGCGGGTGTTGAAGTACGCCGACACGAACCCGGAGAACGCCGACGTGCCGATCTGGTTGAGCGCGCTGTAGCCCTGCAGGCCGACCTCGGTGCCGACGAAGAACGTCATGAACGCGATCACGCCGACCGTGCCGCCGATGACGGCGAGGCCCCCGGAGCCGAGGGTCACCTCGGCGAGCAGCCGGATCGTCTCCTTCTTGTAGCGGACGACGGTGCGCGGGGTCCAGGCGATCGCGCGGCCGTAGAAGGACAGCTGCCTGCCCATCACCTCCAGCAGGTTGCCCGGCGCACGCGCGGTGCGCCCGGCGACGCCGAATGCCCCGCGCAGGACGTCGCCTGCCGCGGGTCGATCGGCGAGTTGCTGGGACACCGGTGAGCTCAGCCCTTCTGCGGTATGACCTGGAAGTAGACGGCCGTGAGGATGAAGTTGGCGAAGAACAGCAGCATGAACGTGATCACGACGGACTGGTTGACGGCGTCGCCGACGCCCTTCGGACCGCCGCCGGCGTTGAGCCCCTTGTACGACGCGACGATCGCCGCGAGCGCGCCGAAGACCAGCGCCTTGAACTCGCCCGCCCACAGGTCGGGCAGCTGCGCGAGCGCGGTGAACGACGCGAGGTAGGCGCCGGGGGTGCCGCCCTGGAGGACGACGTTGAAGAAGTACCCGCCGCACACCCCGACGACCGAGACCAGGCCGTTCAGCAGGACGGCCACGAGCATCATCGCGATCACCCGCGGCACGACGAGCCGCTGGATCGGGTTGATGCCCAGCACCTCCATCGCGTCGATCTCCTCGCGGATCTTGCGGGAGCCGAGGTCGGCGCACACGGCGGAGCCACCGGCGCCGGCGATCAGCAGCGCGGTGACGATCGGCGAGGCCTCGCGGACGACCGCGAGCACCGCGGTGGACCCGATGAACGCCTGCGCCCCGAGCTGGCGGACGAGACCGCCCACCTGCAGCGCGATGACCGCGCCGAACGGGATCGAGACCAGCGCGGTCGGCAGGATCGTCACGCTCGCCACGAACCACGACTGCTCGACCATCTCCTTCCACTGGAAGGGACGGCGGAAGGTCGCGCGGAAGGTGTCGCCGGCGAGCGCGAAGAGCTGGCCCGAGCTCCGCAGCGGAGCGAGGAAGCCCGAGCTCATCGGTCGACCACCGTCGGCGGGTCGCTGAGCGCGGGGACGGACGTCGTCGTGGCCGACGAGGCGCCACCGTGGCCGGGTGCGGCGGCGGCGAACGAGCCGGGCGGCGGCTCGACGCCGTAGCGCCTGCCCCACTCCCCCGGCGGACGCTGGCTCGGCCGCGGCCTGCCGTTGGTCGGCATCTGCTGCAGCGGGATCGGCGGGAGCGGCGGCAGGTCGTGCCCGGCCGACGCCTCCTGGATGAGCTCGTCGGCGTCCTTCTCCTCCGCCATGCCGATCGGCCCCTCCCGCTGGGCGTTGAGGAACTGGCGGACGACGGGCTCGTGGCTGGACAGCAGCATCTCGCGCTGGCCGAACATGGCGAGGTGCCGGTGGTAGAGCAGCCCGATGTTGTCCGGCACCGTGCGCGCCGTGTTGATGTCGTGGGTGACGATCAGCATCGTCGCGGCCGTCTGCTGGTTGAGGTCGACGATGAGCTGGTTCAGGTGGGCCGTGCGCACCGGGTCGAGGCCCGAGTCGGGCTCGTCGAACAGGATGATCTCGGGGTCGAGGACCAGCGCCCTGGCGAGTCCGGCGCGCTTGCGCATGCCACCCGAGATCTCGCCCGGCAGCTTCTTCTCCGAGCCCGCGAGCCCGACCATGTCGAGCAGCCCCATCACGATGGACCGCACCTCCCGCTCGGACTTGCGGGTGTGCTCGCGCAGCGGGAAGGCGACGTTGTCGTAGATGTTCATCGAGCCGAACAGCGCGCCGTCCTGGAAGAGCACGCCGAACAGGCGACGGACCTCGTAGAGCTCCTTCTCCGAGCAGCTGCAGACGTCGACGTCGCCGATGTCGATGGAGCCCTGGTTGGGCTTCAGGAGCCCCACGAGGCACTTGAGGAAGACCGACTTGCCGGTGCCGGACGGGCCGAGCAGCACCGAGATCTCACCGGCAGGCAGGGTGAACGAGACGTCCTCCCAGATCACCTGCCGACCGAAGGACTTCGACAGTCCCTCGATGCGGACCTCGACGCCCACGGAGCCTCCTCACGGCACGGCGGCGGGCCGCGGTCGCGGCTGCGCTGCCCAACGATGTCACGCGACGAGGGTCACGCGGTGAACCACCGCACGTACGCCCCGTAGGACGAAGAACCTACTGGCCGGTACGGTCCGTAGCAAGACCCCGGAACGAACCGGGTAGATCTCCCCAGAACGGAGAAATGGGGCGCCCCCTCGGGACGCCCCATTCTCGTGCTGACCTGGCGGTCTACTTGACCGTGACGGTGGCCCCGGCGCCCTCGAGCGCCTCCTTGGCCTTGGCCGCGGCGTCCTTGTCGACCTTCTCCAGGATCGGCTTCGGCGCGCCCTCGACGAGCTCCTTGGCCTCGCGCAGGCCGAGGCTGGTGAGACCGCGGACCTCCTTGATGACCTGGATCTTCTTCTCGCCGGCGCTCTCGAGGACGACGTCGAACTCGTCCTGCTCCTCCGCGGCCGGGGCGTCGGCACCCTGCGCGGGGGCGACGGCGACCGCGGCGGGCGCGGCGGCCTTGACGTCGAACGTGTCCTCGAACTGCTTCACGAAGTCGCTGAGCTCGAGCAGCGTCATTTCCTTGAACGTGTCGAGCAGCTCGTCGGTGCTGAGCTTCGCCATCTGGCGTGTCCTCTCGGTGTCTGTCGGTGGTACGTCTCTACGACTCGGTCGTCGAACCCTCGGCCTCGGCCGGAGCGTCGGCAGCTACCTCTGCCTCGGCCGCGGCAGGTGCCTCGGCGTCGGCGTCGGCGGATGTCTCGGTCGCCGCCTCGGCGCCGCCCTCCTGCTCGACCTTGGCGCGCAGCGCCTCGGCCAGCCGCGCGGCGTTCGTGAGCGGTGCCTGGAACAGCGCGGCGGCACCGGACAGCGACGCCTTCATCGCGCCGGCGAGCTTGCTGAGCAGAACCTCGCGGGATTCCAGGTCGGCGAGCTTGGCGAGCTCGTCGCGGCTCAGCGGGCGGCCGTCCAGCAGGCCGCCCTTGATCACCAGCGGCGGGTTGTCCTTGGCGAAGTCGCGGAGGCTCTTCGCCGCCTCGACCGGGTCGCCCTTGACGAACGCGATGGCGCTCGGGCCCTGGAGGAGGTCGTCGAACACGTCGACGCCGGCCTCCTTGGCCGCGATCTTGGTGAGGGTGTTCTTGACGACCCGATACGACGTGTCTGCACCGAGCGCACGACGCAACTGGGCGATCTGCGCGACGGTGAGACCTCGGTACTCGGTCAGGACGGCGGCATCGGCCTCGCGGAACGCCTCCGCGAGATCGGCGACCGCCGTCGCCTTGTCAGCCCGGCTCATGGGCCCTCCATCGTCTTGTCGGTCGTCTGCCTCAGGACCGCGCGGAAGGAGCCCGACAAGAGAAAGGCCCCGTACGCAGGCGTACGAGGCGGGCGGCCACCGACCGTCACGTCGGGGTGCTTGGTTCGTCAACCTGCGCGGGCCGTCTCCGGAAGGAGAACCTTCAGCCACCCAGGAGGGCGGCGACCAGCGGTCTTCGGCAGGGCCAAGCGTAGCAAGCCCCCGCGCCGATCGGCGCGGGGGCCCGGTGGGCGGCGGCACCGGTGCGATCATGTGCGCCATGACGCGTGTCCGGTCCGAACGGGGTGAGTCGACCGCCACGGGTCGAGGCACCCTGAGCCGATGCTGGCACGCGGCGCTGGCCGTCGTCGTGGCTGCCTCGCTCGTCACGCAGATCGTCCTGCTCGCCCGCACGGGCGCCGACGTCAACGCCACGTCCGGTGAGCAACCCGTCGACGCCGGCACCAGGTACGCACGCCTGTTCAGCTACTTCACCGTCGAGAGCAACGTCCTCGTCCTCGCCGCCTCCGTCGGGCTGGTGCTCGACCCGAGCCGCTCCGGACGGCTCTGGCGGGTGCTGCGACTCGACGCGCTGCTGAGCATCGTCATCACCGGCATCGTGTTCGTCACGCTGCTCGCCCCGATCGTCGAGAACCACGGCGTCGGTGCCTGGGTGAACGCCGGCTTCCACTACGTCGCACCGGCGGCCGCCCTCGTCGGCTGGCTGCTGTTCGGCCCGCGGCCACGCGTCGCGTGGTCGACGATCGCGTGGGCGTTCGTCTGGCCCCTCGCGTGGATCCTCTACACCTTCGTGCACGGTGCGGTGACCGGCTGGTACCCGTACCCGTTCCTGGACGTCGACGCGCTCGGCTACCTCGTCGTCGTCCGCAACGTCGCGGGCGTCGTCGTGCTCACGGCCGTCCTCGCCGCGGCCGTCAAGGCCGTGGACGCGCGGCTGCCGGCCGTCAGACGCTGACTGCCGAACTCAGTCGTCGGCTGCAGCGGCGGAGCTGCGGGTGTTGGGGTCGACCTGGACGCCGGGGCCCATCGTCGAGGACATGGTGACCTTCTTGACGTAGCGGCCCTTCGACGTGGACGGCTTGAGCCTGACGACCTCGTCGAACGCGGCGGTGTAGTTCTCCACGAGCTGCTGCTCGTCGAACGACGCCTTGCCGATCACGAAGTGCAGGTTGCCGTGCCGGTCGACGCGGAACTCGATCTTGCCGCCCTTGATGTCGCCGACCGCCTTGGTGACGTCCATGGTGACCGTGCCGGTCTTCGGGTTCGGCATCAGGCCGCGCGGGCCGAGCACCCGCCCGAGCCGGCCGACCTTGCCCATCAGGTCGGGCGTGGCCACGACGGCGTCGAAGTCGAGCCAGCCACCCTGGATCTTCTCGATCATGTCGTCGGTGCCCACGAAGTCGGCGCCGGCCTCGATGGCCTCGTCGGCCTTCTGGCCGCCGGCGAGCACCAGCACCCGCGCCGTCTTGCCCGTGCCGTGCGGCAGGTTGACGGTGCCGCGGACCATCTGGTCCGCCTTGCGCGGGTCGACGCCGAGACGGACGGCGACGTCGACGGTCTGGTCGAACTTGGTCTTCGCGCCCTGCTTCACGAGCGTGACCGCTTCGGCGGGCGAGTGCACCTTGCTCGCGTCGATCGGCTCGGCCGCGGCGCGGTATGTCTTCGAGCGTTTCATCTTCCCTCTGCCTTCGAAAGGTTCGTGGTGCGGGCTCGCTCGGCCCTCCCACTGACGACTGACTGCTACCTACTCCTTGACGGTGATGCCCATCGAGCGAGCCGTGCCGGCGACGATGTTCGCCGCGGCCTCGACGTCGTTCGCGTTGAGGTCGGACATCTTGGTCCTGGCGATCTCGCGCACCTGGTCACGCGTGACGGTGCCGACCTTCGTCTTGTGCGGCTCGCCGCTGCCCTTCTCGACGCTCGCCGCCTTCTTGAGGAGGTCGGCCGCCGGGGGCGTCTTGGTGACGAAGGTGAACGAGCGGTCCTCGTACACCGAGATCTCGACGGGTACGACGTTGCCACGCTGTTGCTCCGTGGCGGCGTTGTACGCCTTGCAGAACTCCATGATGTTGACGCCGTGCTGGCCGAGCGCGGGGCCGACCGGCGGGGCCGGCGTGGCCTGGCCCGCCTGGATCTGCAGCTTGATGACCGCAGAGAGCTTCCTACTCTTGGGAGGCATGAACCCGTTCCGTCTTCTTTCCTTGACCTAGATCTTCTGTACCTGATCGAACGAGAGCTCGACCGGGGTCTCGCGCCCGAAGATCGACACGAGGACCTTGAGCTTCTGCGAGTCGACGTTGATCTCGTTGATCGTCGCCGGGAGTGTGGCGAACGGCCCCTCCATGACGGTGACCGACTCGCCGGCCTCGAACTCGACCGATTTCGGCGCCTGCTTGGCCGGCTTCCGCTCGACCGCCGGCGCGAGCAGCGCGACGACCTCGTCGGTCGTCAGCGGTGCCGGCTGGTTGCCGACGCCGACGAAGCCGGTGACGCCGGGGGTGTGCCGGACGACCGCCCACGACTCGTCGGTGAGGTCCATGCGGACGAGGACGTAGCCGGGGAGCATCTTCTGGGTGACCTGCTGGCGCTTGCCGCCCTTGACCTCGGTCACCTCCTGGGTGGGCACCGCCACCTCGAAGATGTAGTCCTCCATGTTGAGCGAGGTGATCCGGCTCTCCACGTTGGTCTTCACGCGGTTCTCGTAGCCGGCGTAGGAGTGGATGACGTACCAGTGGCCGATGGAGCTGCGCAGCCGGTCGCGGAGCTCGGCCAGCGGGTCCTCGTCGTCGGGGAGCGGGGCGGCCATCTCAGCGGCCGGGCTCACGCCGTTGGTCGGCTCCGCGGACGCCTCGTCGGCTCCCGCCTCGTCGGCTCCCTCGGCGTCCGCGACCGCATCGGTCGCGACTGCATCGGTCGACGCGTCCGCGGGGTCGCCGGCCTCGTCCGTGGTCGACTCCGCCTGGTCGTCCACGGTCGTGTCCTGGTCGGCACCGGGCGCCTCGACGTCGGTCTCGGCCAGGGAGTGCCGTGCGCCGTCCTCCGGCGCCATGTCGGTCACGATGGTGCGTTCTCCGTCTCGTTCGGGTGGTGCGAAGTGCGGCCTCGGGCTCGCAGTGCCGGCTGACAGCGGTCAGCTGAAGATCTGCAGCACGCCCTTCCCGAAGGCGAAGTCGAGGCCGGTCACGATGCCGATGAGGACGAGGACGAACACGAGGACGACCGAGGTGTAGGTGACGACCTGCTTGCGGGTCGGCCACACGACCTTGCGCAGCTCGGCCACGCACTCCCGGTAGAAGACGCCGGGGGCCCGGAAGAAGCTGCGCAGCACGCCGGGCGAGACGAAGTCGGCCGACCGGTCGTCGGCGGACCCTCGCTTGGCGTCCCTGGTGGGGCCCTTGGTCTCGGTCACCGTTTCCTCTGCTCGCTGTGCTCTACGTGCTGTGCTCTCGCTCGCTGTCCTCTTGCTCGACGCAGGGCAGGAGGGACTCGAACCCCCAACCGCCGGTTTTGGAGACCGGTACTCTAGCCAGTTGAGCTACTGCCCTACGGCCGTCCAGCCTCCCGCAGGTGCCCGGGAGACGATCCCGGGTACGTCACAGCGGGCGGTAAGGACCGCCAACCACAGCAGTCTACGGGTCACGCCGCCGCGACGTCGAACGGGGCTTCTCCCCGGGACGCCCGGCGGCAGGGGTCTCAGGGCGTGGATACCGGTGCGGCGGAGCGTGGCGGTGGTGCGACGATATGTGCATGACCGAGAGCACAACCAGGCCCCGCATCCGTACCCGCGTCTCCGCCCGGCTGGCGGGCATCACGGAGTCGGCCACGCTGGCCGTCGACAGCAAGGCGAAGGCTCTCAAGGCGCAGGGCCGTCCGGTCATCGGCTTCGGCGCAGGCGAGCCCGACTTCCCCACGCCCGACCACGTGGTCGAGGCCGCCGCGGCGGCGTGCCGGGAGCCGAGGAACCACAGGTACACCCCCGCCGGCGGCCTGCCGGAGCTCCGTGAGGCGCTCGCGGCCAAGACCGTGCGCGACTCCGGCTACGAGGTCTCCCCCGGGCAGATCCTCGTCACCAACGGCGGCAAGCAGGCCGTGTACGAGGCGTTCGCCGCGCTGCTCGACCCGGGCGACGAGGTGCTGCTGCCGACCCCGTACTGGACGACCTACCCCGAGTCGATCAAGCTCGCCGGCGGCGTGCCCGTCCTCGTGCACACCGACGAGTCGACCGGCTACCACGTCGACGTCGACCAGCTGGAGGCCGCGCGCACCGACCGCACCAAGGTGCTGCTGTTCAACTCGCCGAGCAACCCGACCGGCGCCGTCCTGTCGCCGGACGAGATCACGACCATCGGCCGGTGGGCCGTCGAGCACGGCATCTGGGTCGTCACCGACGAGATCTACGAGCACCTCGTCTACGGCGACGCCACCCACGCCTCCATGCCGACCCTCGTCCCCGAGCTCGCCGACACCTGCGTGATCGTCAACGGCGTCGCGAAGACCTACGCCATGACCGGCTGGCGGGTGGGCTGGCTCATCGGCCCGCAGGACGTCGTCAAGGCCGCGACCAACCTGCACTCGCACGCGGCGAGCAACGTCGCCAACGTCTCGCAGCGCGCGGCACTCGCCGCCGTGTCCGGCGATCTCGAGGCGGTCGCGGGCATGCGGGCGGCGTTCGACCGGCGGCGGGGCACGATCGTGCCGATGCTGAACGAGATCGAGGGCGTCACCTGCCCGGACCCGCAGGGGGCGTTCTACGTCTACCCCGCGGTGCACGGCCTGCTCGGCAGGGACATCCGCGGCCGCACGCCGGCCACGTCGGTCGACCTCGCCGAGCTCGCGCTGGAGGAGGCAGAGGTCGCGGTGGTGCCAGGCGAGGCGTTCGGCACCCCCGGCTACCTCAGGCTCTCGTACGCGCTCGGCGACGACGACCTGGTCGAGGGTGTCTCGCGCCTGCAGCGCCTCTTCGCCGAGGCGAAGTAGCGGCTCGTACGGGGGAGAGGGGCGCTGGTGAGTCGGTCGCTCGTCGCGCTGCCCAAGGCGCACCTGCACCTGCACTTCACCGGCTCGATGCGCCACTCGACGCTCGTCGACCTCGCCGACCGGCACGGCGTCCGCCTCCCCGACGCGCTGCGCGACGACTGGCCGCCCGAGCTGTCCGCGGCCGACGAGCGCGGCTGGTTCAGGTTCCAGCGGCTCTACGACGTCGCCCGCTCGGTGCTGCGCCGCGAGGAGGACGTGAGGCGGCTGGTCAGGGAGGCGGCCGAGGACGAGCGCTCCGACGGCTCGGGCTGGCTGGAGATCCAGGTCGACCCGTCCGGTTACGCGAACCAGTTCGGCGGCATCACGGCGTTCACCGACCTCGTCCTCGACGCCGCCCGCGACGCCTCGTCGTCGACCGGCGTGGGCATCGGGATCGTCGTCGCGGCCAGCCGCATCAGGCACCCGATGGAGGCGCGCACCCTCGCCCGGCTCGCCGCGCAGTACGCCGGCCGCGGCGTGGTCGGCTTCGGCCTGTCCAACGACGAGCGGCGCGGCGACCCGCGCGACTTCGAGCGCGCGTTCGTCATCGCCACCCGGGCGGGCCTGCCGAGCCTGCCGCACGGCGGTGAGCTGTGCGGACCCTCGAGCGTCCGCGACTGCCTCGACTCCCTGCACGCCGACCGCATCGGGCACGGGGTGCGCGCGGCCGAGGACCCGGCGCTCGTCGACCGCCTCGCGGCCACCCGCACCACCCTCGAGGTGTGCCCGTGGTCCAACGTCTCGCTCGGCGTGTACGCGAAGCCCGACGACGTCCCGCTGCGACAGCTGTACGACGCAGGCGTGCGCATGGCACTCGGCGCCGACGACCCGCTGCTGTTCGGGCCGCGCCTGACCGCGCAGTACGCGCTCGCGCGCGACGCCGGCTTCACCGACGGCGAGCTCGCCGAGCTCGCCCGCCAGTCGGTCCACGGCTCGTCGGCGCCCGCCGATCTCCGGCGTTCCCTGCTCGCGGGCGTCGACGCCTGGCTCGGCCGGGAAGGTTGACGCTCCGTCATTCCGGTCGCCGATGTCGGTGCGGCTGAGTACGCTCGGCGCGCCGTTCTCCGCACGACGTCGTTCACTGCGATCCAGTGGAGGTCTACCGATGCGCATGCCCACGAGGACCGTCGTCGCCGCCGGTGCCGCGCTCGCCCTCACCGTCGGACTCGGCGGCCCGCAGGCGCTCGCCGCCCCGCCGGGGCCCGGCTCGCCGAGCGCGGGCGACCGGCTGTTCCCCGGCCTCGGCAACGGTGGCTACGACGCGCTGCACTACGACCTCGGCCTCGACTACGACCCCGAGACCAGGCTCGTGTCGGCCACGGCCGGCATCGACGCGAAGGCCACGCAGCCGCTGTCGCGTTTCAACCTCGACTTCGACGGCAACGACATCAGCCGGCTGACCGTGAACGGGCGGATCGCCGACTACCGCAGGGACGGCGCCGAGCTCGTCATCACCCCGAACCGGCCGCTGCGCGGCAAGTTCCGCGTCGACGTCACGTACGTCGCGGACCCCCGTGCGGAGCACGACTGCGTGCCGATCCCGCCGCTGACCGGCAGCGCGTGGCTGCCCACCGACGACGGCTTCGGCCTCGCCGGGCAGCCCAACTGCATGCAGTCGGCCTACCCGAACAACGACATCCCGTCCGACAAGGCCACGTACACCATCGACGTGACCACGCCGGAGAACCTCTCGTCCGTGGGCAACGGGACGCTGAAGTCCACGACCCACAACCAGGGCAAGGTCACCCGCACCTTCAGGTCCACCGACCCGATCGCGACCGAGCTGGTCCAGGTCGCGGTCGGCGACTTCGCGGTCTTCGAGCACCGGGCGGCCGACGGCACCCCGCTCCGCGACGTCATGCCGAAGGACCTGCTCGCCGCGGCGAAGCCGAAGCTGAAGAAGCAGTCCCAGCACCTGACCTGGTTGAACCGCCAGATCGGCGTCGACTACCCGCTGCAGAACTACGGCAGCCTCGGGCTCGAGGCCGACTTCGGGTTCGCGCTGGAGACGCAGACGGTCTCGCTGTACCCGGCGGACATCTTCACCGTCGACGAGCCGTGGGTCGAGACGATCATGGTCCACGAGCTGGCGCACCAGTGGTTCGGCGACTACGTCGCGCCGGCGACCTGGAGCGACCTGTGGCTCAACGAGGGCCACGCCACCTGGTACGAGCTGCGCTACGGCCAGAAGCTGGGTGAGGGCACGCTCGAGGACGCCATGAAGGAGCAGTACGCGCAGGGCGACACCTACCGCATGGCGTACGGGCCGGTGGCGAAGCCGACCGACGACAGCACGCTGTTCAGCGACAACGTCTACGGCGGCGGCGCGCTCGTGCTCTACGCGCTGCGGCAGAAGGTCGGCGACGCGACGTTCCGCGCGATCGAGAAGCGCTGGGTCAAGAAGAACGCCAACGGCGTCGCGGGCACCGACGACTTCGTCACGCTGGCCTCACAGGTGGCCAGGCGCGACCTGCGCGGCTTCCTCGAGCCGTGGGTGTACGGCACGACGACCCCGCCGATGCCCGGCCACCCGGACTGGACCGTCGACCCGCCGTCGGACGAGAAGGTGGCGAAGGCCAAGACGAACCGGCAGCACCGGCACGCCCACCTGGCCTGACGCCGTAGGGCTCAGGGCCCAGGCCTGCCCCTGTTGATCACGTTAACCTCGGTCTTTCACACCTGGTGGGGCGACACGGGGTGTGGTGATGCGAAAGTGCCTTGTCTGCAAGGGAAACTGGGACTTGTCGACGGTCCTGTTGCTCTTGGAGAAAGGCACTTCGCGGGTG
>WHST01000096.1 GCA_009379955.1 Streptosporangiales bacterium
CCCGCCAGGCCGGCCTCGAGCAAGCCCGGCTACACCGGCTTGCCACCCACCGCCAAGAACGACAGACTCAACCCACCCAGAACCCCGACGATGTTGGCTAATCCAACGCCAAAGTGCGTCACGAAGTCAGAAACACGTCAGCGACGCCGGCAACCGGCGGCTCCACACCCGCTGGACCAGCTTCACCCTGCGCCACAAACGCCCGGTGATCGCCAACGTCGCCATCGCCCGCGAACTCGCCGGCTGGTGCTGGTCCCTGGCCGTCATGGACTAACCGCACCGGCCCACAGCCGTTTCGTCATCGTGTCCCGCGTCGACACACCGCACTCGGCGACCACCCACCGATCAGCCGACTGTCACCAACCTGACGGCCGGTGTCGGCGGCGGCTGAATTCTGACCCTCTGGCGTCGCTTGGGTTCTAGGGCTCGTTGCAACACCAGCTCCGTCCGGGAGAGTGTCGCAATGGGTCGTCGAGGTAGGAAGCGCCAGCTCGAGGTCGAGGCCAGGTACTGGCAACTGATCGAGTCCGGGGTGGGCACGGTTGAGGCATGCCGACGAGTCGGCATCACCAGAAAGACCGGCTATCGCTGGCGCGCCGAGGCCGGTGGGGTGGCTCCCGACCGGTTGTCTGAAGCCGTGCGCTCCCATCGGTATCTGTCCATGACCGAACGTCAGCGGATCGACTCGCTGCATCGGCACGGCGTCAGCGTTCGCGAGATCGCCCGTCGTCTTGATCGCAGTCCTTCAACGATCAGCCGCGAGCTTCGGCGCAACACGGCCCGGCATGACCGAGGTGGGTATGACGCGACGCTGGCCCATAGCCGGGCGCGGGCCCGCGGAGCTCGGCCGGGTCGGGCCCGGTTGGCGACCGACAGCGAGCTGCGCGCACTCGTGCAGGACAAGCTCGAACTGGAGTGGAGCCCAGAGCAGATCGCCGCTCATCTGCGGGAGGCGTTTTCTGAGCGACCGGCATGGCATCTGTGTCACGAAACGATCTACCAGGCGCTCTACCGCGGCGCCCGGGGTGGTCTCAGCCGCAAGCTGACCAAGCGATTGCGCACCGGACGTCCGCTACGCAAGCGCCGGCGACACCCCGACGAACGCCGCACCCGCTACGTCGTCCCGCACCAACGCATCGAGCACCGCCCGGCCATCGTCACCGATCGCGTGCGCCTCGGTGACTGGGAGGGCGACCTCGTAGTCGGGCCAATGAGCCGTTCGGCGGTGGCGACGCTGGTCGATCGGCGGTCGCGGCTGCTGAGATTGATTCACCTGCCCGACGGTCACCGCTCCGACCAGCTCCTCGCCGCACTCACCGCCCAACTGGTGAGCGTCCCGGCCGGCAAGCGACTCACGCTGACCTGGGACCAGGGCAGCGAAATGACACGTCACGACCAGGTCGCTCTGCTCTTCGGTGAGGGTGTCTACTTCGCCGACCCAGGATCCCCATGGATGCGTGGGACGAACGAAAACACGAACGGCCTGGTCCGTCAGTACCTGCGCAGGGAACCGATCTGCGCGCCCACAGCGCCGCCGACCTCGCCGGTTTCGAGCACAAACTCAACACCCGGCCGCGCAAGATCCTCGGCTGGAAGACACCATCAGAGGTCTTCAACCTGACACCATGAACACGTCACCGTTGCGACGTTCGCTCGAATCCACCTCGCCCAAGCGACGCCAAGGGGTCAGAATTCGGCCGTCGTTGACAGCCGGATACAACTAGAGCCTCGGGCAAGCAACGCGGCGTGTCGTTCCGCTGGACCTGCAACAAACGCCTCTGCCAAGCGATCACGACCTTCGCCGCCAACAGCCGCTTCTCCAACCCCTGGGCCGCCGACATCTACAACCGGGCGCGCGCCTCCGGCAAAGACCACCCGCACGCCACCCGCATCCTCGCCCGCGCCTGGGTCCGCGTCATGTGGCGCTGCTGGCAGGACCGCACGACCTACGACCCGACCCTGCACGGCGGCACCCAACCAGCCCGCGACATGCCTGCCGCAGCCTGATCTTGATCTTGAGGTTGACACAGGGGGGTATCCTTTTTGGTCCTCCTCGTGGGTGAGGGTGGCGGATGCGGCCGCGCCGCCGAAGATGAGGGTGCGCTGGACGCTGTTCCGTCCGGAGTATTCGCTGGGGTCGCGGGCGAACCGACCGCCTGGTGAGCCGGCCCCGGCGGGCAGCACAGGCTGCTCGCGTTCACGTGCCTTGGCCAGCATCGAGGCGATCTTCGACACCGAGACGACGTCGAGGTCCAGCGACCGTTCACAGGCGTCCTCGACCGGGCCGGGGCCGTAGCGGCGGACCAGGCCGAGCAGCCGGTAGACGGCGCGCATCTTCGTCCAGGGCAGCGGGTCGTCGAGCAGCCGCTCGGCGTAGATGCCGACGTTCTCCCCATGCCCGGCGCAGACCGCGACGAGCCTGGTGAGGTCACGCAGTGCGTAGCCGGCCTTCTCCGCAGGCAGGTCCTCGCGGTCGGCGCACCGGCCGCCCGGTGGCTGCCTGGGGTGAGTCTTGACCAGCCTCCCCGCCGCCAGCTCATCGACCCGGCCGGTGGTGCGGCCGATCGAGTAGAGCTTGACCAGCCCGGAGTCGGCGCGGAGGTCCAGGTAGATCCCGAGCAGGTGCTTACCTCCAGTTCAGCTGGGCGCGCGAAGGATCGGGGCTAGTCGCGATCGGTGCCGGGCGTGTCCAGCGGACGTAGGTGGGCGGCCGAGAACGCGACCGCGAGTCCGATAGCGCCCCATACGGCGAAGACGCCGGCGAGGGGGAGGACGAGCGTCACCAACCCGAACGCGACCGGCGCGACCAGTTTGCCTAGGTTGCGCACGGTTCCGGTGAACGCGACGAAGACGGCCCGCCCGCCTATCGAGTCGGTCTGGGTTACGAGCACGTTGTGCGAGACGCTGTAGATACCGTCAGCGACACCGTATACGAGTAGGCCGCCGACGAGTGCCGACGACGTAGGCACGGTAGCCACGGTGAGCAGCGACAGACCGATGACTGCGACACAAACACCGATCACCCGCGACGGCGCCACCCGTCGCACCACTCCGCCGGCCAAGAGGGCTCCAAGCGAACCGAGTAGCGAGGACAACCCCATCACGATGCCGACGGTGGCGGCGGACAGCCCTCGCTCGTTGACGGCGAGGATCGGATAGTACGTGATCATCGCGAACTTGAAGAAGAACCGCATGAACGCGAGCAGCTGCAACGCCAGGATGGCCGGGTCGGCCATTGCCGCACGTACGTGGTGCCAGCGCATCGTCGGCGCCCGAGCGCGACCAGGACGATCAGGCGGGATGGCGAACCAGCCGATGATGCCGATCAGCAGGCAGATGAGCTGGATGCCGAACGGCGCGTACCACGTGACGCCGACGAGCAGGCCGGTGAGGATCGGGAACAGCGCTTCGCCGCCGGTCATCGCGACGACGCGGAAGCCCTGCCCGCTGGCCTGGGCCGCGTTGTCCCGCAGCACGTCTCCGATCATCGTGATGGTGAGTGCCAGGATCGCACCGAAGCAGGCTCCCTGCACGACGCGCACCGCGAGGATCGCCGGCAACGTGTGGACGACGATCTGAACCAGACCACCGAGGCCGAACACGCTCAGACTGCCGGCGAACATCACCCGTCGACCGGTCCGTTGGGTCAGTGTGCCGGCTGGGATGCCGAGTATCACGCTCGGCAGCAGGTACGCCGTCGTCAGCAGTGCCACTTGCGCATCGGAGAGCCGCAGCGCGTGTTGCATAGCCGGCAATGCCGGTGCGAGCCCTTGCACCGCGCACGTCACGGTGGCGGCGCCGAGGCACGCGAGCACCACGACTGTACGAGGACGCCGAGCTCCCCGGTCGCTCACCTCACGCAGCCCGATGCCGCGTCGCCCGCTTCTCGATACCCTCTGCAAGGTACATCAGTACGAGACCGAGCAGCATCACGAAGATGATGCCGGCGAGCAATGTCGGGATGTCGAACGTCGAACCGGCGTGGGTGAGGATCTTGCCGAGGTTCACCGCGGAGAGCAGCAGCTCGGCGGTGACCGCGCCACGCATTGCACGGGCGACACCGATCCGCAGACCGAGTGCGACGTACGGGAGCGCGGCCGGCAGGATGATGGTGCGGTAGATCATCGTCCGGGGCGCGGTGAACGACCGGGCCACCGAGATCAGCGATGTCGGCGCCTCCCGTACTCCCGTCGTCGTGGCCACCAGGATCTCGAAGACGCACCAGAGCACGGTCAGCGTGACGCGTCCACGGAAGTCGAGGCCGGTGTAGATGCCGATGACGGGAATGAGCAAGGAGATCGGTGTCGCGTAGGCGGCGTGCACGAGCGGTTCGAGGGTGTTCCGTGCGTAGCTCGACACCCCGATGAACAGCCCGACGCTCACCCCGATCACGACCGCGATGACGTAGCCGACCGCCATCGTCAGCAGTGTTCCTGCCGTGGCGCGGAGGAAGTCGCCTTCGGTCAGGCCGGTCCACAGCGCCTTGGCGACTTCGCTCACCGGCGCGATCGCGAAGCTCTCACCGAGCCGTCCGTACCACTGCCAGAGCGCGAGCACGATGCCGAGCGAGACGATCCGGAGCGTCCACCCGAACGCCGTGTCGTGACGGGCGAAGATGCCTCTGCCCGTGGGTTGAAGGGTGCTCATTCGCCGCCCTTCAACGAGGCCTCGACGTCGCCGGCCCAGGGCGTGAACCTGCGCTGCGCCCAGATCAACAACTGGGTCAGTGCGGCACCGATCAGGACGACGACGGCGGCCAGAGCGAAGAACTCGCCGAGCTCCCGCGCCAGACCGAGGGTCACGAGTTTGCGGCCGGTGCCGACGGTCACCCAGATCTCGGCGATGATCACACCCTGGATCGCCTGGCCGAGGCCGAGTCGCAGACCGGTGATGATGAACGGCAGGCTTCCCGGGAGGACCAGCGAGAAGAACGTCTTCACCCGGGACGCGCTGAGCGACCGGGTCACCTCGATCAGTCCCCGGTCGATCTCGCGTACCCCGTTGGCCGGTGTGATCACGATGTAGAAGATGGAGAAGAGGAAGACGACCGCAGCACGGAACTCGAACCCGGTGCCGAACAACAGGATCACGAATGGCAGGAGTGCGGCGAGCGACGTGACGAACAGAGCCTTGATGTACGGGCTCAGCATCCACTCGGCGATACGAGAGGTCCCCATCAGCAGCCCGACGGGAACACCGATCACGACGGCGAGCCCGAATCCGGCGAACATGTGGCCGAAGCTTCGGCCGACAGTCAGCAGCGAACCGTCCTGTGTGACGCTCCACAGACCGTCGAGTGTGCCTCCGACGGTGGGGAAGTAGAACGGGCCGACCTGCTGCCCGAACCACTCCCAGAGCACGAGGAGCAGCCCCCAGGTGACGGTCCGCTGGAACCACACCCGGCGGTAGAGCGGCGGCCGGACCACCGGCGCGACCCCGAGATTGGTCATTCGTTCATGCCCTTCTTCAGGGCATCCCAGAGGTCCAGCTTCATCCGAGCGAACTCCGGTTCGGCCCGCACCGCATCCGTGCGCGGACGGTCGAACGGCACGTCGACGGCGTGGGAGATGCGACCGGGGCGTGCGCTCATCACGACCACTCGGTCGGCCAGGAACAGTGCCTCCTCCATGTCATGGGTGATGAGCAGGGTGGTCTTCTTGTCTGCGGTCCACATCCGTTCGAGCTCGGTCTGCAGACTCAACCTGGTCTGTGCGTCGAGTGCGCCGAACGGTTCGTCGAGAAGAAGCATCTGCGGCTCTACTACGAACACGCGAGCCAGGCTGACGCGCTGCTGCATGCCGCCGGAGAGCTGCGACGGGTAGTGGTTCTCGAAACCCTGCAGGCCGACCAGCTCGACGTACTCGCTCGCGCGTCTGCGCCTTTCCTGCGCTGGGACCTTCAGGCACTCGAGGCCGTACTCGACGTTCTTCTGCACCGTGCGCCACGGCAGCAGATGTGCATGCTGGAAGACCATGCCCCGGTCTCGCCCAGGCGCGGTGACCGGCTCGCCGTGCAGCTTCACGGTGCCGCTGGTCGGCGCGATCAGTCCGTCGATGATGCGAAGCAGCGTGGATTTCCCGCACCCGCTCGGGCCGATGATCGCGCAGAACTCCTGCTCCTGGATCTCGAGGTCGACGTCGTGGAGCGCGGCGGTCTGTTGCCTCTTCCGGCCGCGCCGTGCCTCGAACGTCTTCGACACCGCCTCGATCCGCAGGATCGGCGCCGCTGAACGTTTCGCAGACCCGGGAGGTGGCGTGTCAGATCGTCCCTCGAGCGCGCCGGCTTCCTGGTTCGATGCGCTACCCGTCAACTGAGCAGCTCCTCCCGGGTCATCGGCCCCACCATCTTCTCGGCCTTTTCGATGATCTTGCGTTCGACAAGCTTCGTCGTATCCGGTGGCTTCTTGAACGCACCGCTCGACACACCGATCTTCGCCATGAAATCGACACCCGTTTGCTGCAACGACTCCTCGGCGTTGATCGGCCAGAATCTGTACTTGCGCGCGAGGTTCCACACCAGGCGGTACGCACTGTCCTCGGTGGGAGGCTCGTCGACGACGTCCTTGACCGCCTCGACGAACTTGTCGTAGTCCTTCATCATCACCCGGTGCGCCTTGAATGTAGCCGCGACCAGGCCGGCGGCCGCATCTTCGTTCTCGTCGAGCCAGTCGCGTGTCGTCGCCATCGCGGACCGGATGAAGTTCTTCACCTTGTAGAGCGCATGGATCTCGTGGAAGTCGGCCGTACCGATCTTCTCCTTCACCTGCTCCGTCTGGTCAATGTGCAGGACGGTCGCCTGAATCTCGCCTGAGGCGAGGGACGTCGTGCGCAGTCCGGACGATTCGATGATGCGTACGTTCTTCAGCTCCTTCTGGCTTCGCCCGTCACAGCCATCCTGCAGGATGGCCTCGAGGACGGAGCTGCCAGAACCACCCGGGCTGTCGACACCGATCTTGTACTTGGGATCGAAGACCGAGTCGCAATCGTTCACGCCCTTGATACCGGCCAGCACGAAGTCGTCGAGGTCGACCGAGGGGCCGAAGGTGATGAAGTCGTCCCGCTTGGTGGCGAGTGCCAGCATGCCGAGGAACGACCCGATCACGATGTCGGCGCGACCGGACAGCAGGCTCTGGATCGCTGTCTGTTGCGCTTCGAACGTGGTGAAGTCCTTCTTCGTTGTCGGCACCCCGAACTCGGCGCCGTACGTGACGGGGCCCCAGACGACAGCCGGGTAGGTGATGAGTGGCGGCGATGTCTGTGCGATGCGCACTCTCTTCTTCTTGCCGGACGATTCGTCGTCGGAGCCACAACTGGTGAGGCCCGCGGCAAGCGGTGATGCCAGTAGCACCCCCGCGCCGGCTGTCCTGAGGAAACGGCGGCGATCGTATGACGTTCCACCGTCTTGCGCTCGCGTCATGATGGTTCCTCTCGAGACGCGTGTTGCGTGACTAGGGTCGTGGGCGGTTCCCCCGACAGGTATGCGGTGGCAGCGTCGGTCGACACGACGTCGGCGTACTTCTGGTCCATCTCGAACAGGCTCACTGCGTGCGAGAGGCGGCCACGGTCGAATACACCGTCTTCTGGCACGAGCGTGGAATATCCGTTGGAGAATGCGTCCATCACCGTCGCCCGCACACAACCCGAGGTCGTGCCACCCGTCACGATCACAGTGTCGATGTTCCGGTCGACGAGCGCGGAGAGGAGCGGCGTGCCGTAGAACGCGCTCGGTCGAGCCTTCGACAGGACGATGTCGTCGTCGCTCGGCGCGACTTCCTCGACGATCTGGTTGGCATCGCGCGGTTGGTCGGTGGCATTCGGATGCTTGTGCCTGCGCTGTGCCGACAGGCTACGGCCGGCACCACCGACCGTGTAGATGACTAGCACGTCATGGTCCCGAGCGGCGGCGATGAGCCTGGCGATGTGCTCCACCGCCTGCCACGCCGGCATGCCCGCCGAGCTCGGGTACTCCCGCATCGACTCGGTCGTCGGCAATCGGCGGCCGACGAACTGGTAGGTCACGTCGACCACGAGCACAGCCGGGCGTTCACCCGGTCGGGTACGACCGCCGTAGCCTGCGGCGCGGTACACGGCTCGGTCCGCTTCCGGCATGACCTCCCGCCAATCGAACGCCGCGCCGGTCTTCGTCATGCGTAGTCACCCTCAGCGAGGCTCGGTCAGTCGAGTTCGGCGTGGACGGCCGCACTGACGTCATCGATCGACAGTTGGTCCGGTGCCAGAGCCAGCTCCGGCGTACCGTTGATCACCGCGCGCAGGATGATCTTTCTGGCCTGCCGCGCATCCATCCCGGCGGTGGCGCAGCGTTCTGCCAGCTCGGCGAGTGTGCCGTTGCCGTCCGCCGGCCGTCCGGTGATCTCGTGGAAGGAGTCGGCGAGCATCAACTCAATCGCTGCAGCCGTCGGCAGTCCGATGTGCTCGTGCACATCGACCCGGGAGAGGAACGCGGGGTCGACAGCCCCGAGATCGTTGGTCGTCGCGATCAGCACGATATTGCGCGACGACTTCGCGATCGAGTCGATGCCGGTGAGCACGGCATTGGTGCCCCTGTGCACGTCGATCGGGTTCGTCTCATAGGACGCACGTCCCCGGTCGACCACCAGGCCCTCCACCTCGTCGAGCACCACGATCACCGGCCTGCCACGACTCGCCAGGCCGGGCAGCGTCTCCTCGAACAGTTGAGAGAGAGAACGCTGCGTCGCACCGAGCATCTCGCTCGGGAACGCGTTGAGGTCGACGACGACGAGGAGCGCGTCGTCGGCGTGCTCGCGCTCCTTGAGCACGTTCGCCGTGCGGTTGGCGAGCCCGTACGCGAGCGTCGTCTTGCCCGTTCCCGGCGGTCCGGAGAGCAGTAGCAGACCGTGGGAAGGAAGGCCGACCGTCGACATGCGGGAGCGCCAGGTGAGTGAGAACAGCGCGAAGTTCTCCAGTCGCCGCCGGGCCGCGTCGTCGATGACGATGCGGGTCCAATGGTCCTCCCAGCTGTCGACCGGCAGGATCGTGACGCTTCCCGCAGTCGGTGTGCCCTCGACGTGCAGGGGGGAATGGCGGTGACCCGACATCACTGGGGCCTTCCGTGCTGGAAGTGCGGCCACTCCACGTTCGAGACGTCGGGCGCGTCGAGCTGCGCCGGTTCCTCGAACAGCACCATCGGGTCGAGGAGCACGCGCATCATGTCGTAGAGCGCGTCGAAGTTGTGCACCCTGATGAGGCGGGCCGTGTTCTTCTTGTCGTCGTTGAAGTGTTGGTGCCACGCCCAGTGGTCGACGACGACGAGGTCGTCGGGCCCCCATTCGTAGGACTCGCCCTCGATCTCGCTGTGACCGTGGCCGTCGATCACGTGCAGCCAGGCCTCACCGCCGTGCCGGTGCTTCGACTGCCACAGGCCCGGCGCCAGCTCGTGCATCACCGCGGAGAGCCCGGCCGTGCGGTAGCCGATCGACTCGTCCATCAGGAACGCACTGCGCGCACCCCGCTTGGTCACCTTCGGGGTGATCTCGTCGAACCTGGTGATCAGTCTCCGGTCGTCGCTCCGCGGTGCCTGCTGGTGCATCCGCTGCAGCCGGCGGCCGTACGGGTCGTCGCCACCCGTCGGCGGCGCCGTCTCCGGCCCCTTGGGCAGGTCGACGTAGGACGTGTCACCGCCCTCCTCGAGTACCGCCGTGCCGAGCGACTCGTGCATCGGCTGGACGCTCCACGACACGTATCGCGCGTCGAGATCGGACTCGTTGCCATGCCGGTGCCACGCCCAGGCCGGCAGGTGCAGCGTGTCCCACGCCTTCCACTGGATCCGCCGGCCGTCGATCTCGGTCCAGCCGCTACCGCCGGTGACGAACATGATCGCGTCCCAGGAGTGCCTGTGCACCGTCGTGGTGGTGTGCGCCGGGATCTCGTGCAACGTCGCGTCGAGCACCTTCGTCGGGTGTACGCCGCCGTCGGCCCCCATGTAGACGCCCCGGCGAGTCCGTGTAGCCGGGCATTCTTCGAGAACGACGTCGGCACCGCGGATCAGGCACGTCCGATAGTTGCGCCACTCCTCCACGACCCGAGCCCGCCGCTGCTTCTGGATCTCGTAATGCGTGAGCTGGGTCTGGGTGACGCTCTTGGCCATCGCGGCTCTCCTGTCATCCAGGGCGATCACACCGTCGCCACCGCGGATTGAATCCAGCATCCGGAACGCGTTCAGCACAACATAGTCCCTCGACGCGTCCTGTCAAGAGTCCATCTGTGCACCTCCTATCCCTTTGGGAACACCGAATTCCGTCCAATCCAACGGCCGTCGGGCCGATCGACAACGGGCCGTGAAAGTTCGGTCTTCCCGTGTCTCGACTTAGCGGCTATGGTCTGCTGAATGATGTATCCAATCTATGCAACTGCGGCCGGAAGGGGTTCGGCTTGCATTCCGAGGACGTGCTCTTCTTCAGTGAGGGCGCGCGCATTTCTGCGACCTGGCGTACACCGGACGAGCCGGTTGGTCGGCTGCGCGCCATCGTGCAGGGCCCAGGCTGGCTGGGGCTGAAGGACGCCAAGCTCTACGTCCGTTACCACGAAGCGTTGACGGCGGCCGGCTTCGGTGTCCTGGTGTTCGACTACCGCGGCTTCGGTGACTCCGAGGGCGACAGGTCGGTGCTCTCCCCACGGGGCCAGCTGCAGGATCTGCAGAACGCGGTCAGCTACCTCACCACCCGCGACGACGTCGACCCGGACACGATCGGCGTGTTCGGCAGCGGCGGCACCGGCGGCGGCAATGCTGTGCTGCTTGCTGCGCACGATGACCGGATCCGCGCGGCGGTGAGCCAGCTCCCGGTCGCCGACGGCGAGGACTGGTTGCACCGGATGCGGCAGGAGCACGAGTGGCTCGAGTTTCTGGCCGACCTGGCGGACGATCGCAGGCGCAGAGCCGTCGATGGCAAGGGACGGCTGGTGCATCCCCGCGAGGAGATCATGGTGCCGACGCCCGAGCGGCGCGCGACCAAGGTCAAGGCCGACGTCGACTCCCGCATCCCGACCGCGGTCTCGCTGGCGGCGGTGGACGAGATCCTCGAGTACCGGCCGGTACGCGCGGCAGCGGACCTCGAGACGCCGCTGCTCGTGATCGGTGTGGAGAACGACGCGACCACGCCCACCGACCACGCGGTCGCGATCTACGAGGCCGCGAAAGGCCCTCGCAAGCTCCTCATGCAACGACACACCACCCACTACGCCGCCTACGACAAGTACTGGGAGGTCGTGACTCCGCACATCGTGATCTGGTTCGAGCGTCATCTGGTAAACGGAGCGGTCGTGGCCCGCAGTCAAGCCGGGACGACCGACACCATCGACTTCATCGGAGGTTCGTAGTGCCTGTCGACAGCCGCATCAAGGGCGGAACCGTCGTCACTCCGGCGGGTTCGGAGCAGGTCGACCTGCTCGTCGCCGCTGGCCGGATCGTCGGACTGGTCGATCCCTCGGTCGACGTCGACGTGCGTGGTGACGTCGTCGATGCGAGCGGCAAGCTCGTGCTCCCCGGCATGGTGGATGTCCACGTGCACGCCCGCGAGCCGGGTTACACGCACAAGGAAGACATCGTCACCACCACGGAGCAGGCGGTCGCAGGTGGTGTCACGACCATCTTCGGGATGCCCAACCTCGACCCGCCTACGACCGACAGGGAGCGCGTGGATCAGGTCTTCGACCTGTACGACGAGCGGTCGATCGTCGACTGGAACCACAACCCGGCTGCGACCGATCCGGACGCCATCGCCGCGATGGCCGAGGCCGGTGTACGCGCGTTCAAGATCTACATGGTGGTCGACACCGGGCGCACGTACCCACATCCTGCCGGCACCGGTATGCACGACCACGGCCACCTGCTGCAGGTGATGGACGCGATCGCACCGACCGGCAAGCGGTTCATCATCCATCCGCACGACCAGGCGCTCATGGACTACATCGAAGGCGCGTACCTCGGTCGAGGCGAGAACACGCCGCAGGCGTATGCGCAGGCGTACGCCGCACGTGACGGCGTCATCTGGGACACAGCCATCGACGTCGTGCTGCGGCTCGCTGAAGCGTCCGGCTGTCCGATCCACCTCGCACACATCCAGACCCGCCGGTCGATCGAGGCGATCAGACGCGCCAAGGACCGCGGCCTTGACGTCACCTGCGAGGTCAACCACTGGGCGCTGTTCCTGTCGACTTGGGACGACGTGGAGAAGCTCGGGCCGTACGCGTTGTCGTACTGGGTACCCGACGATGCGCGCGCAGCAGTGTGGGACGCGCTCACCGACGGCACCATCGACGTCAGCTCCTCCGACCACGCGCCGCACACGCGGGAGGAGAAGGAGATCGGCTGGACCCAGATGTGGAGCTCGCACACCGGCACCCCTGGCATCCAGTATTACTACCCGCTCCTGCTCGACGCCGCTACGCGTGGCCAGGTCCCGCTAGACCGGGCCGTGGACTCCGCGGCCTACCGGCCGGCGCAGGCGTTCGGGCTGCACGGCGTCAAGGGTGAGTTGGCCGTCGGCAGGGACGCCGACATCGTCGTCGCCGACATGGACGCGCCGTGGACGATCACGAACGAGGGCGTGCTCTCGCGCTGTGGCTGGACCCCGTACGACGGCCGCACCTGCAACGTGCGGGTGGAGAAGACCTTCGTCCGTGGCGTACTCGTGTACGACGACGGCGTCGTGACCGGGCGGCCCGGTAACGGCGTCCTGGCCACACCTCGCTCGAGAACTGGGGGACCCACCCGATGACCAAGTATGGCCTGCTCCTGCCTCACTTCGGCGAGGAAGCGGACAGGGACAAGCTGCTCGACGGCGCCAGACGCGCCGAGGAGCTCGGCTTCGACTCGGTGTGGGTACGTGACCACCTGGTGTTCGAGCCGCACGGCGAGATGGAGAAGCCGAACCGCACGTTCTACGACGCGCTCACCACGCTCACCGCGATCGGTGCGGTGACCAGCGGCATCGAGCTCGGCACCGGGTCGCTCATCCCGTTCAGGCACCCGCTCGTCACCGCACTGACCACGGCGACGATGACGCAGCTCGTCGGACCGCGGCTGATCCTCGGGTTCGGTGCCGGGACGTTCGACCACGAGTTCGACGCCGTCGGGCTCGGGGACGCCGACCGGGTCGAGCTGGTCAGGTCCAACGCCGAGATCCTGCGCCGCGTGCACACCGCGAACGACGTCTCCTACAAGGACGAGAACTTCGAGTTCGAAAACGTCACCATCGAGCCGAAGCCGGTCGGTGGCCCGATTCCGTTCTGGTACTGCGGTGCCACGCCGAGGTCGGCACGGCTGGCGGTCCAGTTCTGTGACGGCTGGATGCCCGGCCGGATCTCGTTGGCCACCATGCGCAAACGCGTCGAGAAGATGGACGAGATGTCCGCCGAGCTCGGTCGGTCCAGGCCTACCGTCGCCGTCATCCCGCCGACCTCGATCGAGAGCACCCGCGAGGAAGCGCTTAAGGACGTGAACGTGCCGGGCCTGCTTGCCTGGGCGAACAAGGCCAAGTTCGCGGTGAAGCCGCCGTCGGGACAGTTCGAGACGGTCGACGACCTCGAGGGGCAGCTGATCGTGGGCAATCCGGACGAGGCCGTGGCCGAGTGCCGCAAGTTCGAGCAGATCGGTGTCGAGCACCTCGTCTTCGACTTCCGGTTCAAGTTCGCCCACTGGTACGAGCAGATCGAGCTACTCGGTCGCGAGGTCCTCCCTAAGCTGCGGGCACAGTAGTCAATCAGGACGGAGAACGACATGCCCACGAGCAGCTTCGACGAGAGACTCGTCCTCGGCGCGAACACGGAACGCAGCTGGGAGGTGCTCATCGACGTGCCGCGGCTGGTCGGCTGGGTCAGCATCGTCGACGACGCGGTCGAGATCCGGCGGCTGGAGAAGTACACAGCCGTTCTCCTCGACCGGCTGGGGCCGTTCCGGCTGCGGGCCGACCTCGACATCGACGTCGACGAGGTGGAGATCGGCAGGCACGTCCACATCCGTGCCAACGGTGAGGACCGGCAGGTCGCGTCGCGGATCAGCGTCGATGGCGAGCTCTCCCTCGAGCCTACCGACACAGGCGGCACGGTGTTGTCGATCCGCGCGACCTACGAGGTGTCCGGTCGGGTCGCGACGATGGGCGCTGGCATGATCAGGAAGAAGGCGGACACCCTCGTGCGCGAGTTCCTCGAGAACGCCGACGCCGCGCTGGGGAGTGTGGCCTGAGGTGCTGCCCACATTCGCTCTCGCCAGGCCGTCCACCGTGGACGAGGCGGTCGACCTGCTCTCCGACGACCACGTGCCGTACTGCGGCGGCACCGAGCTCCTGCTCGCGATGCGCGCGGGCCTGTTGCGTCCGGAGGCGCTCGTCGACCTGAAGCGCGTGGACGGACTCGGCGGGGTCGCGACAGCCGAGGGTCGCGTGACGATCGGTGCCGTCAGTACACACGCCGAGATCGCCACCGACACCACGATCCGCGGCTCACTGCCGCTGGTCGCCGAGGTCGAGCGCGGCGTGGGCAACGCGCGGGTGCGTGCGCAGGGCTCGATCGGCGGCAACCTGTGCTTCGCCGAACCCAAGTCCGACGTCACGACCGTACTTGTGGCGCTAGGTGCCTCGGTCTCCCTCCGCTCACCGACCGGTGAGCGGGAGGTCACGGTCGAGGACTTCCTCGCCGGTGCGTACTGGACCGTTCGTGAGCCCGACGAACTGCTCGTCGGCGTACACGTGCCGGTGCATCGCGACCGTCGCGGCGTGTATCTCAGGTACCAGACGATGGAACGACCTACCGCCAACGTGGCGCTGCTCGCCGAACCTGCTGGGCAGGTACGGCTCGTCGTGGGAGCGGTCGGCGAGGTCCCGGTGGCCCGATCGTATCAGGACCTCGACGACGTCGACGCCGACGACGTCGCCCGTTCCGTCGACCCGATCCCCGACCTGACCGGCTCGATCGAGTACAAGCGCCACATCACCGCCGTCTACGTGCGTAGAGCCGTCGATCGGTTGCGGGCCGTGCTCGGGACGAAGACGCAGCCATGACGACGATGCACACCGAGCGGACAGTCGACGTCAACGTCAACGGGGCGCACCACACGCGGACCGTGCCGGTACGACAGACCCTCGCCGCCTTCCTGCGGGACGATCTCGGACTCACCGGCACGAAGCTCAGCTGCGGATTCCAGGTCTGCGGAGTGTGCACCGTGCTCGTCGACGGTCGACCGGTGAGCGCGTGCACGTACCTCGCCGTCGACGCCGACGCATCAACGGTGACGACGGTCGAGGGCCTGGCAGAGGGGGAACGCCTGCACCCGCTGCAGGAGGCGTTCGTCGACGGGTTCGCGCTGCAGTGCGGCTTCTGCACTCCAGGCTTCCTGATGATGGCGAAGGCGTTGCTCGACTCGTGTCCTGACCCGAGTCGAGAACAGGTGGTCGAGCACCTGGAGGGCAACATCTGCCGCTGCACCGGCTACGAGCCGATCGTCGACGCGGTTCTCGCCGCCGCACGATCGGCCCGTGGGGCGGAGGCCGTCGGTGAGTGAGCACCGTGTCGTCGGCACGTCCGTACGCCGGCCCGACCTCGTAGAGAAGGTCACTGGTGCGGCGCAGTACTGTGTCGACCTCACCCAGCCGGGAATGTTGCACGCCAAGGTCGTGCGTTCCGACCGGGCACATGCGCGGATCACCGGCATCGACATCGCAGCAGCTAGCCGGGCACCCGGTGTCGCCGCGGTCGTCACGGGCGACGACCTCGACCCGCTGTTCCCACGGTTCGGCCACATCATCGCCGATCATCAGGTGCTTGTTCGTGACAAGGTCCGGTTCTACGGCGAGCCGGTCGCGCTCGTCGTCGCGGGCTCGCTGACCGGGGCCGCCGACGCCGCCGAGCTCGTCGAGGTGAGCTACGTCGACCTGCCACCTGCGCTGACTCCCGACGAGGCGCTCGCCCACGATGCTCCCGCCATCCACGAACGCGGCTACGACTCCGGCGACGGCAGTTCGTTCGTCGCCGGAGTCGCGGGCGAATCCGGCCACCCCAACATCGCATTCGAGACGACGGTGGAGTGGGGCGACGTCGACACCGGCATGGCCGAGGCGGCCCTCGTGGTCGAGGGCACGATGCATTACCCGATGCTCTACGCGTACGCGATGGAGCCGTACAACGCAGTCGCGTCCTTCAGCGGTGGGCACCTGGAGATCTGGTCCACCGCACAGCATCCGTTCATGGTGCGCGACGATCTGGCGCGTATCTTCGGTCTGCCGCTGGCGCATGTCACTGTCCGGGTACCGTACGTCGGCGGTGGATACGGGTCGAAGTCATACACCAAGATCGAGCCGCTGGCGGCCGTCGGTGCGTGGGTGACCGGGCGTCCGGTCAAGCTGGTGCTCGACGTCGAGGAGTCGATCTACACCACCCGGGTCGACTCGGCCGAGGTGCGCGTGCGTAGCGGGTTCGCGGCCGACGGACGCATCCTCGCTCGTGAGTTCGACATCGTGATGAACTCCGGTGCCTACGCGGACAACAGTCCGCTCGTGCTCGAGAAGGCCGTCAACCGGTGCTTCGGGCCGTATCGGGTTCCGCATCTGCGGGCACATGGTCGCTCGGTGTACACCAACACCGCACCGGCGTCGTCCTACCGCGGCTTCGGCGCTCCGCACGGCGTGCTCGCAGGCGAGACCAATCTCGACCGGGCAGCGGAGCAGCTGGGCATCCAACCTGCCCAACTACGCAAGACCAATCTCGTGGCATACGGCGAGGTGTTCCTGCCCGGCAAACGTGGGCTTGACGCCGACATGCATGCTGACCTCGACTTGCTCGTCGACGAGCTGTGGCGCGACGTCGAGAACGAGCCGTACCGCGGCATCGGATTCGCGCTCTCGGCCTCGGACGCCGGCGCCTTCCCGGTCTCGACCGCGACGGCACGGATCCACTTCGACGGCTCGGTCACCGTGCTCAGCGGCTCGACCGAGATGGGCCAGGGCAGCCGCTCCGTGCTCGCGCAGATCGCCGCCGAAGAGCTCGGTGTCGCTCCAGAGCTGGTGCAGGTGGCGCAGTCCGACACCACCGCGGCGTCGTACGAACGCACCACCGGCGCGAGCCGTACCACGACGCTCGTCGGGCTCGCGCTGCAGCGAGCGTGTGCCGACGCGCGGGCGAAGCTGCGGGACATGGCGGCCGAGGTGCTCGACACGACGCCGACCGAGCTCACCGATGTCCCGGGCGGCGTGCGCACCGCGGACGGAGCCGTCGTCACCACGACCGAGGTGATCGTCGGCTGGTACGGCGCCAGAGCCGGCGACGTCACCGGCGTCGGTACGGTCAGGAAGAAGGACACGACCGCGCAGATGCCGCCGTTCTGGGAGATCGGTGTCGGTGGCGTAGAGGTCGAGGTCGATCCGGACACCGGCCAGGTCACCGTGGATCGACTGGTGACCATCGCCGACGTCGGCTTCGCCGTCAACCCCAAGGCGGTCGAGGGGCAGGACCTCGGCGCCGCGACCCAGGGGCTCGGCAGCGCGCTGTACGAGGAGCTCGTTTACGACGGTCCGCAGCCGATCAACCCGAACGTCGTCGACTACCGGGTGCCCAGAGCCGGCGACATGCCACGGCACATCCGCACCATGCTCGTCGAACGCCGCGACGGCGTCGGCCCGTACGGCGCCAAGGGGGCCGGCGAGGGCGCGCTCAACCCGATGGCACCCGCCGTCGTCGCAGCCGTCGCGCGGGCCATCGGCAGATGGCCCGATCGGGTGCCGCTGACCCCGGAACGGGTGTGGCGGCTGATGAACCCCGACGACGACGGACCGCCCCCAGAGCAGACGAGGTGAACGATGACGGACAAGGTCGCGGAAGTGCTGTCCAGGATCGACAGCCAACGCGAAGAGCTGGCCGACATGGTCCTGCGGTTCGCGAACACGTACGGCCCCGTGGGGCACGAAGCCGCGACCGCGCGTGAGATCGATGCCTGGTACAAGGAGAACGGGATGGAGTCGCGGTTCGTCTCCATCGTCGACGACCGCGCCAATGTCGTCGGTTACGTACGCGGCTCCGGGGGCGGCAAGTCCCTGCTGTTCAACGCCCATCTCGACACCGAGGCCTCCGGTCCCGACTACGACAACCTGATGCAGGTTCCCGACCCTAACGTGACCGGCGGCTGGCGTGAGGGCGATCTGATCTTCGGGCACACCGCGTTGAACGACCGCCATGCGCATGCGCTGTTCATGGTGGCGGCACGTGCGATCCAGCAGGTCGGCATTCCGTTGCAGGGAGACCTCGTCCTGACCTCGGTGGCCGGGGAGACCGGCCAGGCTCCGGTGGACGAGTACCAGGGACTGGCCTACGAGGGCAAGGGTTTCGGCAGTACCTACCTCGTCGATCACGGCGTGCGGGCCGACTACGCCCTTGTGTCGGAGACCTCGGACTTCACGCCCTGCTGGTACCACTGCGGAGCGAACTACTACAAGGTCACGTTGCGAGGCCGCAACATGTACACCCCCCGGCTCGTCCGTACGGACAACCTGCGGGACTCCCCGAACGCGATCGCCAAAGCCGCGGCCGTCATCATCGCGATCGAGGAGTGGGGTGCGGAGTACACCCGCTCCCGTACCACCATGACGCCGTGCGGCGAGGTACGGCCCAACGCACAGGTCGGCGCCGTACGGGGCGGCATCCCCTGGCGACCGAACCGGTCGTCGCCCTACTGCGCGCTCTACGTCGACGTCCGCACGCGTCCCGGTGACGACATCGGCGAGGTCACGACGTCGCTGAAGCAGGCTGTCGACGCCGTCGGTGTCGACGCCGAACTCGAGCTCGTGATGTCGAAGACAGGCGCCGAGGGCAAGGGCACCGAACCACTCGCGGACGCGATCACCCTTGCGCACAAGGCAATCAGGGGTGTGGAACCGCCGAAGCATGCCGAACCTGCGGTCGTGTCGATGTGGCGAGACTCCAATGTCTTCAACAAGGCCGGCATTCCCTCGATCAACTTCGGCCCGAGTCGAGGCCGAGCGGCGGTGCAGGGCACCGGGTTCCTCGCTCTCGACGATCTCGTCGATGCCACCAAGATGTACGCGCTCATCTCACTGCGCATTGCCGGCGGAATGTCCTCGCAAGAGCTACGTATCGGCTGATGGCCACGGACGCGCAGTTCGGTTCCGACCTGGTCGTCGGCTGGCTCGCCGACGCTGGGATCGACCATGTCGCGCTCAATCCTGGCGCGACGTTGCGTGGCCTGCACGACTCCCTCGTTCGGGCTGACCGGCCACGACCGATCGTCACGCTGCACGAGGAGATCGCGGTCGGTATCGCGCACGGGTACGCGAAGGCGACCGGCCGTCCGATGGCGGTGTTCGTGCACAACCTGGTCGGCCTGCAGCACGCCTCGATGGCACTGTTCAACGCATGGGTCGACCGCGCACCGATGCTGGTACTAGGCGGGTCGGGTCCGCGCGCAGAGGACAACCGCCGGCCGTGGCTGGACTGGATCCACAGCGGGCACCCGCAGGGCACGCTGGTACGCGACATCGTCAAGTGGGATGCGGAACCGGCCACACTGGCAGGTCTACGTGAGGCGCTGCATCGTGGTCTGCGGTTCGCCCGTACCGAACCCTCCGGTCCCGTCTACGTCAGCGTCGACACGGACCTACAGGAAGGCCCTGCCGGCGGCAGGAGTCTGCCGCCGCTGCCGGCCGTAGAGCCGGCGCGGCTGACCGCACCTGACGACGTCGCCGCCGAGGTGGCGGACGTGCTCAGGCAGGCACGCCGACCCGCCGTCGTCGTCGACATGCCGGTACGCGGACTGGCCGCCTCGTTGCTCCCTGTCGTGGAGCGACTCGCCGCGGCCGTGGTAGATCTCGGTGGCGGGTGCAATTACCCGACCACGCACTGGGCCGACCAGTCGCACGACCGGCGGCGGACGTTGGCGGAGGCCGACGTCGTGCTCGCATTCGAAGTACGCGACCTCGGGTGGGCGACGACCGAGACCGACACGGGCTCGCGGGCCACGACCGCGTTGGTCCCGCCAGACGTGCCGGTCATCGCGGTAGGGATGTCCGAACTGAGGCACAGTGGATTCCTGGTGCCGGAATCCTCGGTGGAGGGCGCGAGGTACGTCCTCGGCGACGCCGTACTGTTCGCCGATGCGCTGAGCGAGCTGCTCGTGGACGTTCCGGACGACCGGTCGACGGATCGCCGGACCGCACTCGCCGCGCGACACACAGAGGGGCGAGAGGCGGACGCGAAGAAGGCACGCGGGGTCGCCGACCACTCGCCGATCCACCCCGCGCACCTGGCGAACGCGGTGTGGGACGCAGTGCACGATGCGCCGTGGCAGCTCGCCAACGGCCACCTCGACGGGTGGCCACGTCGACTGTGGGACATCACCGCGGACGAACACTTCCTCGGTCGGTCCGGCGGCCACGGCCTCGGTTACGGGCTGCCGGCGTCCCTCGGCGCCGCGCTCGCGCATCGCGACGACGACGTTCTCGTCGTGGACATCCAGGCCGACGGCGACCTGATGTACACGTCCTCGTCACTCTGGACCGCCGCGCACCACCAGATCCCAGTGCTCGTCGTCATGCACAACAACCGGACCTACGGCAAGGACGAGCTACACCAACGCGAGATGGCAGCGCACCGCGAACGATCCGACGACGTCGTCGGTGTCGGCATCCACCTCGACCACCCCGCCATCGACTTCGCCGCGCTTGCGAAGGCGCAAGGAGTCGAGGGCATCGGACCGATAGACGATCACCTCGCGGTCGCCGAGGCGCTCGCAGAGGCAGTGCGGATCGTACGAGAGGAACGCCGACCGTTCCTCGTCGACGTCATCTGCGCGTCGAAGGATTGAAGGAGACAAGTATGCTGCTCAACAGAAGTACGAAGACCGCGGCGGCGATCGCCGCGATCGCCGCCCTGGTGTTCACCTCCGGGTGCAGCGGAGGCGGCGGAGAGTCCAAGAAGCCACGCGTCGCCTTCACCTCGGAGGTCCAGGCGTCATACGTGAACACCCGGTACGGGCCGCTGAACTACGGCAAGGATTTCGGGCTCGACGTCACCGAGAAGGACTTCCAGACCTTCGACTCACACGCCACCGCGACCCAGACGGCCCTGTCCGGGCGTGCCGACATCGTCGGCGGCTCGTTCATCTCGCACGTGCTCGTACAGCAGCGTGGCCAGGACTTCAAGGTGTTCTGCCCGTTCGTCAGCCTCGACGACTTCGTGCTCGTCGGGCGCAACGGCGTGTCCTCAGTGACGGACCTGTTCGACAAGAAGACCCGAGTCGCCGTCGATAGCTCCGGCGGCGCGGGGGCGATGATCCTCGACGCGATGCTCGCCGAGGCGAATGCGCCGGGGACTTCCACGGACCTGCCCAACACGAGCATCGTCGAATCGTCCGGGCTGCGGACCTCATCGTTCGCCTCGGGCAAGGTCGACGCGACCGTCATCCACGTGCAGCAGTACAACCAGGCGAAGACGCAGGTGAAGGACGCGGAGGTGATCGCCTCGCTCTACGACGACGTACCCATCTACATCAAGGAGGCGTTCGCGGCGCCGGCGAAGTGGCTGAAGGAGAACAAGGAGACCGCGGCCGGGTTCTGCGCCTCCGTGTTGAAGGGCAACCGTGAACTGAAGAAGAGCTACAGCACCTTCCACAAGGCTGTACAGATGTACGTCCAGGAACCGCCGAGTGCAGCGGAGGAGAAAGAGCTCTACGGCCTGATCCAGAAGTACGAGTTCTGGCCGGAAGACGGTGGTCTGTCACCGAAGGCGGTGAAGTACATGACGGACCTCGGCGTCGACTCCGGCGTGCTCAAGAAGAAACCTGACAACAACGCGATTGTCGACCGAGACGTACTGAAGCGTGCCGTGGCGCTGGCGAACGAGAAGCGATGACGAGCTGGGATCGACTCACCGCGGACAACTTCATCGCAGGTCGACGTCGGGGTTCGGTGTCCGGTGAGACGCGCGTCGACATCGCACCCGCGAGCGGCATCGACATCGGCGACGTCACGGTGTCGAACGAGGAGGACGTCGCCGACGCGTACGTGGCGGCTGCGGACGCCGCACCACGATGGCGCGCGATGGGTGCCGAGGAACGACGCGGCTACCTGCTCGCCTGGGCCGCCGCGGTGCGGGCCAGACTCGACGACATCGCGCTCGTGGACGCGGTCGACAGCGGCACCCCGCTTCGCACGATGCGAACCGGCGTCGCCAAAGGGGCCGAGTACATCGAGTACTACGCGGGCCTCGGTCAACAGCTCAGGGGCGCGACGATCCCGGCGACACCTGGCCACCTGCACTACACCGTGCGCGAGCCGTACGGAGTGGTCGCTGTCATCATCCCGTTCAACCACCCGGCGTACTTCGCGATGTCCAAGACCGTGCCCGCGTTGATGGCCGGCAACACGGTCGTGCTCAAGCCAGCGGACCAGACTCCGTTGAGTGCCACCATGATCGCCGACGCGTCGGCCGGCATCCTGCCGGCCGGTGTCTTCAACGTCGTCCACGGCGGCGCGCGAGTCGGGCGCGCCCTGGCCGGGCATCCGGACATCTGGCGAGTCCACTTCACCGGCGGTGTCGACACCGGCCTCGCGGTGCAGAAGACGGCGGCGGAAAGCGGCCGGGTCAAACACGTCAGTCTCGAGCTCGGCGGCAAGAACCCGCTGCTCGCCTTTCCCGACGCCGATCCGACCGAGGTCGCCGAGGCCGCCGTGGTGGGGATGAACTTCACCAGGAACCAGGGACAGTCCTGCGGGTCGACGTCGAGACTGTTCGTACCTAGCTCGATGGCCAGCGAGGTGACCGACGAGGTCTGCGCCCTGGCCGCCAAGATCCGCCTCGGCATGCCCGAACTCGAAGACACCGAGATGGGTTCGCTCGTCTCCCCCGAGCACCAGGATCGGGTGCTCGGCTTCGTCGAGGAGGGGGTGTCGGAAGGAGCGCGGCTGCGCGTGGGCGGTGAACGCCCCTCCGGTGATCTTGCCGGCGGCGCGTTCGTCAAGCCCACCGTACTCGACCGCGTGACGCCCGAGCTCACCGTCGCCCGCGAGGAGATCTTCGGACCTGTGCTGTCCGTGATCACCTGGGACACCGAGGACGAGCTGTTCTCGATGGTCAACGACTCCGACTACGGCCTGACCGCCGCGATCTACACGCACGACCTGGCAACAGCGCACCGCGCCGCGGCGCGAGTGGAGTCCGGGTACATCTGGGTCAACGGCGTGGAGAAGCGGTGGAAAGGCGTGCCCTTCGGTGGCTACAAGAACTCTGGCCTAGGCTCCGAGCACGATCTCGCGGAGATGGAGACCTACACCAGGACCAAGGCGGTTACCGTGATGCTCCCGAGCTGACGGCCGGTACGCGGTTCAGAGACGGATGACCGCTGCGGCGGTGAACGGAAGGAGGCGTGCTTGTGGGGGTCAGGGATTCCGGTGACAAGCCGACGCTGGACAAGGTGGTGTCGCGGATTTCCTCGGGATACAAGACCGTCGGCCAGATGGTCCTGGAGGTCCTCCGCGAATGCATCCTGACCGGGATCTTCGCCCCGGGAGAGCATCTACGTCAGGAAGATCTCGCCGAGCGCATCGGCGTCTCGCGTATACCCGTGCGCACAGCCTTGATGCAGCTCGAGGCCGAAGGTCTGGTGTCCTTCCTCCCGCACCGCGGAGCCGTCGTCCGCACCCTCACCGTCGAGCAGGTGCGCGAGGTGTACGAGATCCGCCAACTACTCGAGACCCACGCGCTGCGCAAGTCGGTGGCCAGGATGACGTCGGCGCGGGCGGCGCGGCTGCTCGAACTCGGCACTGCCTTGGACAAGCAGCACGAAGGCGGCGAGTTCGTCGACGAACGGATCGCCTTCTACCGCGAACTCTACGACGCGCAGGAGAACCCGACGCTCGTCAAGATGATCGAGGAACTGCGCGGGACGGTCGGCCGCTACCTGCTCAGCCTCCGCATCGAGCATCCGGTCGGCGGGCACCGCAAACTCGCCCGCTACGCCGCCCGCGGTGACCTCGACGCCGCCGAGAGCCACCTGCGCGATCACCTGGACCTAGTGTGCAAGGGCATCATCGCCGTGATGTCGGAAGAGGTCGAGGAAACGAAGACCCGGAGCCAGAGACACAAGGCCGCCTCCGGCTAGGACTCACGATACTCCGATCACCACGAACACGAGTCAGGACAGGATCGACCCGGCGAAGCCCCAGCCATGACCCCCATACCAACTAGGGCAGATGCCGGCGTAGTCGAACACGATAGGAATATCTGTCGGGGTGGAAGTGGTTGATCGCGAGCTCGACCGGGGCGGCGTCGTCATCGAGGTACATCCGGTCGATACGGAGCACGGGAGTTCGCGGGGGCAGCCCCAGACTCTCGGCGACCTCGGCTGGCGCCGTCGCCACCGTGATGCTCTGCTCGGCATCCTGGATCGGGTTCTCCAGCGCCTGGTCGACGAGCCCGATGACGGTGACGGGGCTCACCATCCCGGGTTCGACCAGTTCCTTCACCGCGCCCAGTCGGGCGCGCACCGCGGGCGGCAGGTAGACACTCGTGTGGCAGAACGGCTCACCGTTGTGCAGTCGCACGAACACCGTTTTGGCGACATGATCGTCGCCCAGGCGCAGACGGCCCGCCGCCGTCGGATCCACGACGCCACCCAGCGTGACGATGATCTTGAGCTGACTGTCGGCCGACAGTGCAATGAGGTCGTCGATCGACCCGAGCTGCCTGAGGTAGCGACCCGAGGGCGGCGTGGCGAAGGTTCCCCGGCCGGGAGCGCGGTGCACGAGACCCTCGGAGACAAGGTCCTGGAACGCGCGGCGGATGGTTTGCCGGCTGACCGAATAGCGGTCGGCGAGCTCCGCTTCGGTCGGCAAGGCGATGCCGTCCGCGAAGGTCTGGCTCAGAATCTGCGTCCGGAGATCGGCCCACACGCGCCTGAAGGCTGGTTCGTTGCGCCGCAGTGTCATCCTCGCCTTTCCTTCGTGAACCACGCTGAAACCGCCCATGATCAATGTACGGCCAAATCAGCGCTCCGAGAGCGCAACGGCTTCCACGGTGGTTGTCCGTACCAGTCTACGATTCAACCCCGCGTTGTAGCCGCGGCAGAACAGAAGACCACCTCGGGTCGCGTCTCGACCGCATTCCGCTCGTACCCTTGACTGGTGAACGCCACAAGGTCTAGTAATGGCCTTACACATCCAGAAGATGTACGTTACATGCTGGCCAAAGGGTCTCTGGATCTATCCGAGTCAGCTCACCAGAACGGGCTACCGGCCTCCAGGAGCGGTCATTCCGGTAGTGCTCGGCCAGGTCTGCCGTCTAGTCATGTCACCTGGTCG
>WHST01000097.1 GCA_009379955.1 Streptosporangiales bacterium
CGGCGACGGTCCCCACGAGACAGCCGGCGACTACTACCCTTGGACAAGACATCCTCCTGATGAGTGGTTGGGACACCAAGCCCGTTTACCCCATCAGGGGGATGTCCTGATCTCCAACCATCCGTTCAGGTCTTTACTACGAGCAGGTCAGCGCGGGAAGGTGGTGTCGAGGAGGCGCAGCAGCGGGGTGGCCTTGACCGCGGTCTCCTCGTACTCGGCGGCGGGATCGGAGTCGGCGACGATCGCGCCGCCGACCCCGTAGCGGACGGAGCCCGGCGATAGTACGACGGTGCGGATCACCATCGCCAGGTCGAGAGCGCCGTCGATGCCGAACCAGCCGAAGACACCCGAGTACACCCCCCGCGCGCCGGCCTCGAGCTCGTCGAGGATCTCCATCGTGCGCAGCTTCGGCGCACCGGTCATCGACCCGCCGGGGAAGGCGGCTCGCACGCAGTCGATCGCCGACCGGTCGGCGCGCAGCCGGGCCCGCACGGTGCTCACCAGTTGGTGCACGGTCGCGTACGACTCGACGTCGAAGAGCCCGGTGACCTCGACGGAGCCGGGCCGGGCGACCCGCGCGAGGTCGTTGCGGACGAGGTCGACGATCATCAGGTTCTCCGCGCGGTCCTTGGAGCTCGCCGCCAGCTCGGCCGCGAGGCCGGCGTCCTCGGCGACGTCCGACCCGCGCGGCCTGGTGCCCTTGATGGGCCGCGACTCCGCGACGCCGGCGGCCGACACCGCGAGGAACCGTTCCGGTGACGTGCTCAGCACGGTGCGGTCGCCGAACCTGAGGTACCCCGCGTACGGGGCGGGCGCGGCGCGGCGCAGGAACCGGTACGCCTCCCACGGGTCCAGGTCGACGCTCGCCTCGGCGAGGTTGGTCAGGCACACCTCGTACGTGTCACCGGCGGCGATGGCGTCCTGGCAGCGTTCGACGAGGGCGAGGTACGCGGCGCGGCCGTGCCGCAGCCGCAGCCGCGCGCGCCCGGACGGCCGGGTCACGGCAGGTGCGGAGCGTTCCAGGGACGCGAGGCGCCTACGCATGCCGGCGAACCACGCGCTGACCTCGGCCGAGCCGTCATCGAGCGCCGCGAGGTAGGCGCGGCCGCCCGCGGTGTCGACCGCGAGCATCCGGTCGGCGAAGAGCAGCGCGGCGTCCGGGTCGGGCGAGCGGTGGACGCGCGCGCCACCGCACTCGGCCTTGAGCTCGTAGCCCAGGTACCCGACCCAGCCGAGCCGGAACGGCAGGTCGACGCCGGACACGTCGACGTCGTCACGCCGGTGCTCGCGGGCGAGCCAGTCGAAGAACGGCTCCTGCTTGGTCCAGGTATCGCCGCCAGAGCGCTCGGTGACGGTGCCCGCCCAGACGTCGGCCGTGACCACGCGTGCGTACGGACCCGACGCGTCGCCGAGGAACGACCAGTGCGCACGCGAGTCGCCCGGACGCGAGCTGTCGAGCCAGAAGGCGTGCGGGCTGTCGCGGAAGCAGGCGGCGAACGCCGCCTCGGCGTCGACGGAGAAGTCGAGGGCATCGACCCGGAGCCGAAGCGGTGACACGACGCCTCCTGTGTCCGACTGTGCCGGTGCTGGCGGTGGCCACCGGTTACTCGGACGCTACTGCCCCCGCCGGTAGGGGCGGTCCAGGGGCACGTCCGGGTTCAGGCGCACCCCGAACCCCGGAAGGTCGGGCACCCGCATCCGGCCGTTCACGGGAACGGGCTCATCGAGCAGCAGCGGCGCGAACGTGGGCACGACCTCGGTCGCCTCGGGATGCAGCATGAGGAACTCGGTGAACGGGCTGTTGTGGCACGTGACCACGAAATGGTACGAGTAGACGCTCGAGCCGTGGGGCACGACGAGCACGCCTCGCGCGTCGGCGAGCGTGGCGATCTTGACCAGCTCGGTGAGACCGCCGCACCAGTTGACGTCGGGCTGGAGGATGTCGGCGCAGTCCATCTCCAGGAGCATCCGGAAGCCCCACCTGGTCGCCTCGTGCTCGCCGGTCGTCACGAGCACGCCGGGCGACACCTTGGCCTTCAGCTCGGCGTATCCCCAGTAGTCGTCGGGCGGCAGGGCCTCCTCGATCCAGCGCAGGCCGTGGGCGGACGCGGCCCGCGCCAACCGCGTCGCGTAGTCGACGTCGAGTGCCATCCAGCAGTCGAACATCAGCCAGAAGTCGTCGCCCACGAGCTCGCGCATCGCGGCGAGCCGCTCCACCTCGTGCCTGATGCCGTCCGCGCCCTCGGCCGGTCCGCGCTGGACGGGCAACTTGCCGCCGATGAACCCCAGGTCCTTCGCGAGGTCGGGTCGCGGCCCGGTCGCGTAGAAGACGAGCTCGTCGCGCACCTGGCCGCCGAGCAGCCCGTGGACGGGCTCGCCGCGAAGCTTGCCCAGCAGGTCCCAGAGGGCGAGGTCGACCGCGCTGATCGCGTTGAGCACGAGGCCCTTGCGGCCGTAGTGCAACGTGCCGCGGAACATCTGGTCCCAGATCCGCTCGAGGTCGGAAGGGACGGCGCCCTCGACGAAGCGTGCCAGGTGCCTCTCCACGACGAACGCGGCCGGCTCCCCTCCCGTGGTGACCGCGAAGCCGACCGTGCCGTCGTCGGCCTCGACCTCCACCACGAGCGAACCGAGCACGTTGACGCCGTACGAGTGTCGGCTCGCCCGGTACTGCGGGTACTTCGACATCGGCGTCGCGATGTGGTCGTCGATCCAGTGGCCGGCGGCCTGGTCGTGGTAGTCCGCGCCCCCTCCGCGAGCGGTGAACGCACGCACCTCACGGACCTTCGGCAACGACATCGACGGGCTCCTCACGACTCTCGGGTGGGCAGGACCAGGACCTTGCTCGCCGTGTTGTCGCCGGAAGCAAGGTCCGTGAATGCGCGCGGCGCCTCGGCGAGACCGACCCGGCCCTCGATCAGCCGCGTCAGCTCGGGCGGAGCCGTACCGACCCACGCGGCGGTCTCACGGAACTCCCGGTGGTTGTAGGTGAAGGCACCGACGAGGCTGCGCTGACGCGTGCTGATCGCGTACGCATCGACGGTCAGCCGCGGGGACTGCATGCCGACGAGGACGATCCGGCCGCCCTCGGCCGAGCAGTCGAACGCCTGGGCGAGCGTGGCGTCGGTGCCGACCGCGTCGACGACGACGTCCGCCGGCCCGCCGAGCAGGTCGCGGACGGCAGCGCCCACGTCGTCGCCCTCGCCGGGGTCGACGACCGTCGCACCGATGTCACGCAACAGCGCGGACCTGTGCGCGTCGACCTCCGTCACCACGACGCCGTCCGCCCCGGTCCGCCGCGCGGCCAGGTAGCACGCCTGGCCGATCGGCCCCCCACCCACGACGAGCACGCGGTCCGCGGGCCCGACGCCACCGCGAGCGACCGCGTGGCAGCCGACCGCGAGGGGTTCGACGAGCGCACCGAGCTCCGCCGGCATGCCGTCGGGCAGCGGGACGAGATTGCGTGCCGGCACCGTCATCAGGTCGGCGAAGGCCGAGCTGATGGTCGGGTCGACGCCGATGACCCGCTTGTCCTGACACATCGACTGCTCGTGCCTGGCACAGGCGGCGCAGACGTCGCAGGCGATCACCGGAACGGCGGTGGCCAGCTGGCCGGGGAGCGCGACACCCGTCGCGGTGGCGCCCCCGTCGAGGACGATGCCGACGAACTCGTGTCCCATCACCTGTCCCGGGTGCCTGCGCCCGTTCTCGCCGGTGAACCCGTGGATGTCGGACCCGCAGATGCCCGTCGCCACCACCCGCAGGAGGACCTCGTCCGACCCGGGCGACGGGTCCCTCCTCTTCTCGACCGACATCTCCCCCGGCCCGTGGTACACCAGAGCACGCACTACTGCGTCACCACCTTCTGCTGTCTCGGCTTCGCCTCATACTCGTCGATGAAGCCCGACCTCAGGCGGATGGGCAGCACGCAGATCGTGCTCACGATGCACATGGCGATGACGTAGACCGCGATCGGCCACGAGGCGCCGTCGGCGGCGATCAGCAGCGCCGTCGCCACGAACGGCGCGATGCCGCCCGCGATCGGGGCGGAGATCTCCCTGATCGCGACGAGCCCCGTGACCCTGACGCGCGCGTCGAAGATCTCGGCGTACATCGCGGGCTGGGAGCCGCCCATCGCCGCGTAGAAGACGCCGAGGCTGACGATCATCGCGATCCAGATCAGCGCGGTGCTTCCCGTGTTCAGCAGGGCGAAGTACGGCACGATGAACGCGCCCAGCCCGGCGGCGCCGAGCAGGTACACCGGCTTGCGGCCCACCCGGCCCGAGATGAACCCGTACACGGGCACCATCACGAGCGCGACGGCCGAGGCGATCAGCAGTCCCGCCTGTCCGATCCCCGTGCCCACCTGCACCTGCTGGGCCAGGTAGGTGAGGACGAACGTGATGACGATGTAGCCGCCGCCGGTCTCGGCGAACCGCGTGCCCATGGCGAGCAGCAGCTCCCGCGGGTACGTGCGGAGCACCTCGACGACGGGGCGCCGTGCCAGTTCCTTCTTCCGCTGCAGCTCGACGAACTCGGGGCTCTCCGAGATGCGAAGCCGCAGGTAGAGCCCGACGCCGACGAGCACGATGCTCAGCAGGAACGGCACCCGCCAGCCCCAGGCGAGGAAGGTGCTCTCGCTCATGACGGCGGACAGCAGCTGCAGGACGCCGACCGAGCAGATGATGGCGACGAAGATCCCCGCGCTGGGGAGGCTCATGTAGAGGGCCCGGCGCCGTCGGGGCGCGTACTCGCCGGCGAGCACCACCGCGCCGCCGAACTCCGCGCCCGCGGCGAAGCCCTGGACGACCCGGAGCACCGTGAGCAGGACGGCGGCCCAGATGCCGATCTGTGAGTAGGTCGGCAGCAGGCCCATCAGCAGGGTCGCGACGCCCATGATCGTCATCGTCGTGACGAGCATGGCGCGGCGCCCGATCCGGTCACCGACGTGGCCGAAGACGAGACCGCCGATCGGGCGGGCGAAGAAGCCGAGCGCGTACGAGCCGAACGCCGCCAGGGTGCCGGCGAGAGGATCGAACTGGGGGAAGAACAGCACGTTGAAGATCAGGGCGGCGGAGAAGCCGTACAGGTAGAAGTCGTACCACTCCATGATGGTGCCGATCGTGCTGGCACCGACCACCCTCCTGACCAGGCTCTCGTTGCGCGGTGCCTCAGTGGCATGGCTACTCATGTCGGCCTCCTTGCCGTCGTCAGTACGCGGCGCTCTTGTCGGCGAGGTGCAGGAGCGACTCCCCGGCGAGGTCCCTGCGCAGGTTGGTGCAGAGCAGGTCGACCATCCGCTCGATCGAGGTGCCAGGCATCACGGCCGTGCTGTGCGGGCTGACGATCACGTTCGGCAGGTCCCACAGCGGGCTCTCGGCCGGCAGCGGCTCGGTCGCGAACACGTCGAGAGCCGCGCCGGCCAGGTGGCCGGACCGCAGGGCCTCGGTCAGTGCGTCCTCGTCGACGACGGTGCCGCGCCCGACGTTCACGAGGTAGGCGCCCGGCTTCATCGCGGCGATCGTGCCGGCGTCGATCAGCGCGCGGGTCTCCTGGGTGTCGGGGAGGGTCACCACGACGTAGTCGGCGTCCACGACGGCGGCCCCGATCTCCTCCGGCGGGTGCACGCGCTCCGCGAGCTCGCTCGGACGGGCGGTCCTGCGGACCCCGACCACCCGCATGCCGAACGCGCGCGCCCGGGTGGCGACCGCCGCGCCGATGCTGCCGAGTCCCACGACGCACATGACCCGTCCCGCGAGCGGCACGTGCGGGATCTCCCGCCAGCGCCGCTCCGCCTGCTGGACGCGGAGCACGTCCAGCCGCTTGTTGTAGGCCAGCACCGCCATCAGCGCGAAGTCGGCCAACGGCTCGTCGTGCACGCCCCGCGCCGTGGCGACCTGGACGGCAGACTCACGCAGCGACGCGGACCGGAACAGCTCGCCGGCACCCGCGGCGATCCCCTGGATCCACCGCAATGACGGAGTGCGCTCGGGGATCGCGTCGACGTAGGCGGGGTCGACGTCGAACATGACCTCGGCGCGGCCCATCAGCGCCAGCCAGCGCTCCTCGTCGTCGCGGCCGAACGGGCGCGGCGCGGCAGCCTCGGCAGACTCCGCGCGATCCTCGGCGAGGTGCAGCAGGCCGAGCCGGCCGACGGCGGGCAGCGCGAGCCGCGGGTCGTGCAGCACCTCGATGCGCTCGTCGACCGCCGCGATGCGGTCGAGCAGCCGTGGCGGGAGGTACCGGCACACCAAGACGACGGTCATCGGAGTTCACATACGAGAACTCGTATCGCTAACATGAACCCGATGATGGGGAGCGCGACGACGCCTGTCAAGGTGTGTCGATCACGACCGGAGGTGGTGCGGATGGGCGCGGACAACGGCGCGGTGAAGTCGGCCGACCGCGCGCTGGCGGTCCTCGAGCTGCTCGCCGCCTCACCGGGGCTGCGTTTCAGCGAGATCGCCGACCGGCTCGACCTGCCCCGATCGAGCGTGCACGGCCTGCTCGCCACGCTCGTCGGCCGCGGGTTCGTCGACCTGGACGGGCATCAGCACACGTACGCGCTCGGCATCAAGGCGTGGACCATCGGGCAGGCGTACGCGGGGCACCGCGACCTCGTCGGCATCGCGGAGCCGCTGATGGAGGAGCTGGCGCGGACGACGGGCGAGACCATCCAGCTCGCCCGCCTCGACGGCGTGGAGAACGTCTACATCGCGATCGCCGACTCCCCGCAGCCGATGAAGCTCGTGTCCGCCGTCGGCATGCGGCTGCCCGCGTACGCGACCGGCCTCGGCAAGGCCCTCCTCGCCGGGCTCGACCGCGACGACCTGCGCGGACGGCTCGACAGGATCGAGTTCGAGCGTTTCACCGCGCACACGGTCGCCGACAGGGAGTCGCTCGAGGCACAGCTCGACAGGGTCGCCGCCGACGGCTACGCGACCGACGACGAGGAGTACATCATCGGCTGCCGGTGCGTCGCGATGCCCGTGCGCGGGCGGGGAGGTCCGGTCGCCGCGATGTCCGTGTCCGCCCCCACGCCGAGATGCGGCCCCGACTGGGTGGCGCAGACGCGGCGGCGCCTCGCCGACACGGTGGCGCAGGTGGAGCAGAGGCTCGAGAGGTGACCGTGACAACGCCGCGTCGCTTCGACGGCGTCTACAGCGTGCTCGTCACGCCGTTCACGGCGGCGGGCGGGATCGACCTCGACGGGGTCGCACGCGTCGTCGACCACGCCGTCGACAGCGGCGTCACCGGCGTGGTCACCCTGGGCCTGGCGTCGGAGGTCGGCAGGCTCACCGACGACGAGCGCGAGGCTCTCGTCGCCGCGGTGGTCGCGGCGGCGGACGGGCGGGTCGAGGTCGTGGCGGGCACCGAGCACGCCGCGGGCGCACCCGCCGCACGCCGGGCCGCGCATGCGGCCGGGGCGGGCGCCGACGCCCTGATGGCGTTCCCTCCCGCCGGGGCCGCCGAGGCACAGCTGGTCGCGTACTACGCCGGGATCACCGAGGCGAGCGGACTGCCGGTCATCGTCCAGGACGCTCCCGCGTGGACCCAGGTGCGCCTGTCCACCGACCTGCTCGCGCGCGTCGGCCGAGAGGTGCCGCTCGCCCGGCACGTGAAGGTGGAGGCACCACCGACACCACCGCGGATCGCGGCCCTGCACGCCGCCGGCCTGGAGTGCATCGGCGGTCTCGGCGGGCTGTACCTCGCCGAGGAGCTCGACCGGGGCGTCACCGCCACCATGCCCGGCTGCCTGTTCCCGGGCGTGTACGTCGAGATGCTCCGCTCCCACGCGGCCGGGGACTCGCAGGTGGTGCAGCGCGCGTACGCCGAGCTGCTGCCGCTGACGGTGTCGCTCATGTCGTCGCTCGACGTCTTCGTCGCGGTGCACAAGCACGTGCTCTGGCGACGTGGGCTCATCGCCACGCCGGCACTCCGCGGGCCGGCACAGCCGCCGGACGCGCGCCAGCTCGACTGGTGCGTCGGGCTCGCCGAACGGCTTACGGACCGGTTCCTGCCCCGCTCGCGGGGTACACGGCCATTAGGGTGATCGCGTGCGAGTCGGGCTGTTCGTCACCTGCGTCAACGACGCCCTGTTCCCGGAAACGGGCAAGGCGACCGTCCGGTTGCTCGAACGGCTGGGGTGCGAGGTCGACTTCCCGCTCGACCAGACCTGTTGCGGGCAGATGCACTTCAACACCGGCTACCGGCCCGAGTGCACGCCGATCGTGCGCGGCTTCGTCGACGCGTTCCGCGGATACGACGCGGTCGTCGTGCCGTCCGGGTCGTGCGCCGGCATGATCCGGCACTACCACCCCGTGGTGGCCGACGAGTCCGGGTCGGCCGCGCTCCGGTCGGGAGTCGCCGACACCGTGCCCCGGGTCCACGAGCTGACGGAGTTCCTCGTCGACGTCCTCGACCGGGTCGACGTGGGTGCGCGCTTCCCGCACCGGGTGACGTACCACCCGACGTGCCACTCGCTGCGGCTGCTCGGCGTCGGCGACCGGCCGTTGCGCCTGCTGCGGGCGGTCGAGGGCATCGAGGTGGTCGACCTGCCGGCGGCGGAGGAGTGCTGTGGCTTCGGCGGCACGTTCGCGGTGAAGAACCCCGACGTGTCGACGGCCATGGGCGTCGACAAGATCGGCCACATCGAGGAGACCGGCGCCGAGGTCGTCGTCGCCGGCGACAACTCGTGCCTCACTCACCTCGGCGGCCTGATCGGCAGGAGGCAGGTGGGCGTACGCACCATGCACCTGGCCGAGGTGCTGGCATCGACGGGCGACGCGGCATGAGCGGCACAGCCAAGGACGCGTTCCTCGGCATGCCGCCGTTCCCCGACGCGGCACGCGCCGCCCTGGCCGACACGCAGCTGCGCACAAACCTCTCACGCGCGACGTCGACCATCCGCGGCAAGCGCGCCCGCGCCGTGGCCGAGCTGCCCGACTGGGACGAGCTCCGCCTGGCGGGCGCGGCGATCAAGGACCGCACGTTGCGGCACCTCGACACGTACCTCGAGCAGTTCGAGCGTTCCGTGGAGGCGGCCGGCGGCTCGGTGCACTGGGCACGCGACGAGACCGAGGCGTGCCGGGTCGTGACCGACATCGTGCGGCGCCACGCGGCGTCCGAGGTCGTCAAGGTCAAGTCGATGGCCACCCAGGAGATCGGGCTGAACGAAGCGCTCGACCGCGCCGGGATCAGCGCGTGGGAGACCGACCTCGCCGAGCTGATCGTCCAGCTCGGCGACGACACCCCGAGCCACTTCCTCGTGCCCGCGATCCACCGCAACCGCAGCGAGATCCGCGACATCTTCGCGTCCCGGATGGGCGATGCCGGCCGTCCCGCACCCGACGACCTCACCGACGAGCCACGCCGGCTCGCCGAGGCGGCACGGCTGCACCTGCGGGAGAAGTTCCTCTCCGCCCGGGTCGGCATCTCCGGCGCCAACTTCGCCGTCGCCGAGTCGGGCACCCTCGTCGTCGTCGAGTCCGAGGGCAACGGCCGGATGTGCCTGACGCTGCCCGAGGTGCTCGTCTCGGTGGTGGGCATCGAGAAGCTCGTGCCGACGTGGAGCGACCTCGAGACCTACCTGCAGCTGCTGCCCAGGTCGTCGACGGCCGAGCGGATGAACCCGTACACCTCGACCTGGACCGGCGTCACTCCCGGCGACGGCCCGCAGGAGGTGCACGTGGTGCTGCTCGACAACGGGCGCTCGCGGGCACTCGCCGACGTCGTCGGCCGGCAGGCGCTGCGCTGCATCCGGTGTTCGGCGTGCCTCAACGTGTGCCCGGTGTACGAACGGACCGGCGGGCACGCGTACGGCTCGGTCTACCCCGGGCCGATCGGCGCGATCCTCAATCCGCTGCTGCACGGCACCGACGACCCGCACGACGCAGAACTGCCGTACGCGTCGAGCCTGTGCGGTGCGTGCTACGAGGTGTGCCCGGTCGCGATCGACATCCCGTCGGTGCTCGTCGAGCAGCGTGCGGCCGTGGTCGACGCGAAGCGCGGGTCACGCAAGCCAAACGCGGAGCGGGCGGCGATGCGGGCGGCGGCGTGGGTGCTCTCCGACCCGAAGCGCCTCGCACGGGCGGAACGGGCGGCGTCGGCGCCCGCCTCGCGAGCACTCGCGAGGCGGGTGCGCCGACTGCCTGGGCCGTTGGCCGGCTGGTCCGACAGTCGGGACATCCCCCCGCCCCCGGGCGAGTCGTTTCGCGCATGGTGGCGACGTACCCGCAAGACGTCCTGATCGGTCAGGCCTTGACCTCGACCCTGCTCGTGTCGTCCCATGGACGAGCGACGGCGTCCAGATGCGTACGCAGGTACGCGACCTGGTCACCCCTTCCCATGTGGGAGTCGACCCCTTCGACCAGCCAACGCCAGGCATCGGCGTCATAGCCGGCCATGTCGAGCCACCACGTGCGGCGCTTACCTGACACGACGACCTCCAGACGGCCCCCGAGCCAGTAGCAGGTTTCACGGGCGAATCGCGCAGCCGTCGCGTCCTGTTACGCAGCCCCGTTACCGGTCCGACGCTCGGTATAACCAACCGACCGACTGGTTACGGTGCGGCACCGGTTCTCAACTACCGAGACGTGTCCTCACGACAGCAGCGATCGTTCGTGCTGCACGCTCGGCGGAATGCCGTGCTCTCGTTCGTAGTCGTCGAGCAGGTCGTCGAGTGGCTTGTACGTTCCGAGCAGGATCGGCTCGCCGCCGTCCTTGGGCACGACGATGGGCCTGCCCATCACCGACGCCAGGAAGTCCCCCGTGGTGAGGAACTCCACCGAGTCCCAGATGAAGACGAAGCACCACGCGCGCTCGCGGATGTAGCGGCGGTCGATCGCTACCTCGTGACCACCGGGGGACGAGCTGTCCCGCAGCAGTTGCGCCGCAACCGCCTCTGCCTCTTCTACGTTCATCGTCCCGTCCTAGGTCGTGGGAAGGAATCCGAGCGTATGAAAGCTCTCCAGCGTGGCCAGGGTGCCGATCTGGCCGTCGATGAACATGACGCCGTTCCTGTCGTAGATCACGTTGAAGACGTGGCCGACAGTCCCCGGACCTCTGTTGATGGCCACGATCCCGCGTGACCCTGGTCCCGCCTGGTTCATCATTCGGACAATATCGTCGTACGACGAGACACCCTTCCACCCATGTCGGCTGCCCCCGGAGACGTCGTAGAGCGAGGCTCCGTTCTGTCCCTTGACGGGCATTGCGCTCGCGGGGCTGCCACCGAGAGTGGAGTCGGTCGCGAGCACGCACCGCGTGCAGTTCATGTTGTGACCGTCCCAGCGTGCCTCGTATCGGGTGGCGTTCACACCCTCGACCGCCGGGTACTCGTGTCGGACGATCGCACGCGCGATCTCCGGAGGGACCGACCCGGCGTGCAGCGCCTTCTCGGTGCCACCGGGCACGGTCGTGGCGAGATGCTTGACGCCATGCGGCTGCGGTGGAAGTCGCAAGGCTCCCGAGTCCCCGCCGGTCCCGTGTCCGCTGGTCCCGTGGTCTGCCGCGCTGTCGTGTGGCCGTGTGGGGGCGTCGTCGGGGAGCCTGGTCACCGTCGACGAGTCATGGCCACCGTGATCGGTACGCGCCGGCGGCGGGTCGTCGATGCGGGCGGCGATCGGGTCGTCGAGGTCGGGCAGGCGTGGGTGGGCGTCCCGACCGGCGGTGCGAGCGAGATCGTCGACGGCGGGGAGCTTGCCGCCCGTCGCGACGCCGTCGGGCAGTAGCGACCCTGGCGTCCCTGGGTGCACGCCGGGGATTTCGTCGAGGAGTGCCGGCGGGCCGTCGTCGAGGTGGCCCGCCAGCTTGCCGACCAGGCCGGCCTCGCCGGCACCGTGCGCACCCTTGACGAGCTTCGCCACCGTGCCGGCCTCCCCGCCGGGGAGGAAGAACGTCCCGACGTTGAACACCGTCGCCCCCGCGGCACGTGCCGGGTCGTGTTTCCACGTGTCCCAGGCGATGATGCCCTTCCCCATGTCCAGCGCCGATCTCTCGCACGCCTTGACCCATCCCGGAGTGACCCCCAGGGCATGCGACGCTCCCACGAACGGCGTGACGATCGGGTTGGTCCACAGCGCGATTCCCGCGACGCCCTTGCCGAGGCCCGCCCACGCCAGTCCGGTGTTCTTCGCCTCCCGGCCCACCTGCCCCCAGGTGCCGTGGCCGGTCAGGGCCATGAGGGCCGCGGTGTAGGTGTTGTTGAACGTCAGCTGGTTGAGACCCAGCAGCGTCCCGCCGAGTCCGTCGACGAGGATGCCCTTGTAGAAGCTGACGTACGCGCCGAGGACGCCGCACTCCCACGGGGCCTCCCAGCCCGCGGCCGTCCCCCAGGGCGTGTCGGCGTCGTCGGGGATGTCGTCGAAGCCGTAGGCGTTCTCCGGTTTGCCCGGCTCGTCCGCCGCATGCCACTGACGGCCGCCGAACAGGCCCTCGATCCGGTTCGCGCACCGGCGCTCGATCGCCGCCTTCAGCTCCACCTGGGTGTTGACCTGCCGGATCAGGTCGTTGTTCTGCCCGACCGCGTCCTTGTCCCGGTCCCAGTCCTCCCCCTCGTCCTCGATCGAGGATCTGAACCGCACCGCCTGCAGGAACAGCGACTGCAGGTTCTCGGCAACCGGCCGCATCTCCTGGACGTAGTCCGCGAGGGCGTCGCCGACCTGCTCCAGGTCACCGCCGAAGCTCAGCCCGCCGGAACGCACCTGCGCCGTCGACGACAGCAGCTCCCACCGCTCGGGAGCGTGATAGCACCCCTCGAGGCCCTGGAACCGCGAGTGCACCTGCGTGCCCGCGACCTTGCACTCCCCCGCCGCGGTGCGGAACTTCCGCGCCCCGGCGTCCACCGCGACCAGATCACCGTCGAAGAGCGGGATACCCGACGGATCGATCGCAGTCCCGGCGTATCCGGAGCCATCGGCAGCCACCCGTGTCATCGGTCACTCCTCACCGACGCCGGGGCGCGAGCTCGGCGACCGTGCCCGCGTTCCGCTGGGCGTTCGCGGCCATCTCGAGGTCGCCCTGCAGGTAGGCGTTCGTCGCCTTCACCGCGCCGCCCAGCGACGACATGGTCTGCTTGACCAGGTGGGGAAGGGTGTTCTCGTGGTGGGACGCGAAGTGGACGATGGCCAACGAGACGATCGGGCTCCCCGCGCCGCCGGCCGCCGACTTCGCGCCGCGGGAGTAGTGCTTCCCCACCCGCTCGAAACCGCGTCCCGCCGCCTGGGTGCTCCGGACGACGCCCTGCACGCCGGCGGGCTCGATGTCCCACTTCGCCATGTCGATCTCCCTCGGCCGCCGGAGCCACGATGTCCGGCGCATCGGTCACGAGGGTGCGATACGAGGTGGCGCGATCTGGTTCGCGCGAGGTCTTACGAGAGTGTGACGGGTTACCCGTCGGTCAGCTCGGGCTTGCGGGCGATCACGAGGTAGTTCTTCGGCATGCCGGACTTGACGTGCTTCCAGCGAACGTCCGCGCGGGCGAACGCGCCCGTGAGCATCGAGGCGAGCAGCCGGGTGGACCACAGCAGCGGGCCGAGGTAGACGATCCGCCAGCCCGGCTTCAGCCTGCGCGGATCCTTCGGCAACGCGGTCGCCATCATCTTGAACTGGTAGGAGACCGTCCCGAAGTAGCCCTCGAGCCACTCCAGCCGCTGCACCTGGAAGCCGGCCTGCTCGAAGAGGTGGCGCAGCCCGTACTGGGTGTAGCGGTAGAAGTCGTACGGTCGCTGGTGCTCGTGGAAGTAGAGCGGGACGCTGCAGAGGATCCGGCCACCCGGCTTGAGTACGCGGTTGAGCTCGGCGAGCACGGCCGGCGGGTCGGGGAGGTGCTCGAGGACCTGGTTGAACAGGATCCGGTCGAACCGCCCGTCCTCGACCGGGATCTTGGTCAGGTCGCACACGTAGTCGAGCTGGGTGTACCCGGTCTGGAGCTGGGCGAAGTCGGCGGCTTCGTAGGTGGCGTGCCGGAACAGTCTTCGGTACGGACCGCGACCCGCCCCCGCGTCCAGGACGAGCATCTCGGGTGCCGTGGACCTGGCGAACCGCCTGTTGATCCGGGCGAGGTGCACCCGGGACGGGTTGACGGGCCGTCTGCGCCTGCGCTGGAACATCGGCGGAGTCTAACGGTGACACGAGCATTCGTCATCGTCACCGGGCGTAGGCGCCCGGCGCGAGCGCGGTTGCTACCATCTGCCGCACGGAATCGGCCGCCGTGCGGGAGGACGCATGTGCGGCGTGGATCTTGGGCAACTTTCCGTTCACAACACGCAAAGCTCGTCAACCAGGTACCCCGTTCGGCGGTCTGTCACTGGACCGACCGGCGGCAGGCGACTGGTGGTGGCTGGCCGACACACTGCCGGTGAGTGCGGCTCAGGAGGGACAGGACATGCGCGTCAGGTTCTTGGCGTTCGGTGTCAGTAGCGCGACCGGGGGTGTGCGCTCGATCGTGAACCAGGCGAACGCGCTGGCCGGGCACCACGACGTCGAGGTCGTAACCGTGTTCAAGGACTTCACGAAGCTGCCGTTCAAGCTCGACCGGCGCGTGCGCCGGCGGCGGCTGATGCAGGTGGACCGGTCGTGGCCCAAGCAGCAGATCCTCGAACGGCTCGCACGCCGGCCGAGCAAGTACGTGCCCGAGGACGAGCACCGTTACGCGGACTTCTCCCGCGCCACCGACGTCGTCTTGAAGCGCTACCTGGGCAGCCTGGACGGCGGCGTGCTGGTCTCCACCCGGCCGGCGCTCAACCTCCTCTCGGCGCGGTTCGGCTCCTCCTCGGTGGTCAGGATCGGGCAGGACCACATGAACTACCGCTCCTACCCCGAGGGTCTGGCCGGGCAGATCAGGCGCTGGTACCCCAAGCTCGACGCCGTCGCCACGCTCACCTCACGTGACGCCACGGAGTACGCCGACGCGCTCGGCGCCGAGGCCCGTGTCGTGCACATCCCCAACCTGGTGCCGATGCCCGACACCGAACCGGCCCCGCTCGACTCGAAGGTCGCGGTCGCGGCGGGCCGTCTCACCTCGCAGAAGGGCTTCGACATGCTGATCGACGCCTGGGCCAAGGTCGCGGCCAAGCACCCCGACTGGGAGGTGCGCATCTTCGGCAGCGGGCGGCACCGCGAGCAGCTCCGCGCCCACATCGACAGCACCGGCATGGCCGAGCACGTCCGGCTCATGGGCACGACCAAGAAGCTGGAGAAGCAGATCCGTGGGAGCGCGATGTACGTCCTCAGCTCACGGTACGAGGGCCTGCCGATGACCATCCTCGAGGCGATGCAGCAGGGCGTGCCCGTGGTCGCGTTCGACTGCCACACCGGACCCGCGGACATCATCACCCACGACCGTGACGGGATCCTGGTGCCACCCAACGACGTCGACGCCCTGGCCACCGCGATCGTGGAGATGATCGAGAACCCCGAACGCCGCCGCGCCCTGGGCGCGGAGGCACACACCTCGATCCGGCGGTTCTCCGGCGAGAGTATCCGGCCCCAGTGGGAGAAGCTCTACGCCGAGCTCGGCGCGCACTAGGGATCAGCGGCGCCGGGCGCGGGGGTTCGCCGGAGCCTTGGCCTCCTCCTCGTCGAGGTAGGCCTTCACGACGGTCTCGGCGTCCCCGTCCATGCGGAGAACGCCCTGGTCGAGCCAGATCGCGCGATTGCACGTCTTCGTGATGGTCGTCATGCTGTGGCTGACCAGGAAGACGGTGCCCGCCTGCTCGCGCATCTCGCGGATGCGCTCCTGGCTCTTCCTGCGGAAGTCCGCGTCGCCGGTCGCCAGCGCCTCGTCGACGATGAGCACGTCGTGGGTCTTCGCGGCGGCGATGGCGAACCGCAGTCGCGCACCCATGCCGGACGAGTAGGTGTTCATCGGCAGCTTGATGAAGTCACCGACCCCGGAGAACTCCACGATGTCGTCGTAGGCGGCCCTGGCCTCGTCCCTCGTCATGCCCATGGCGAGGCAGCCGAGCTCGACGTTGCGCTCGCCGGTGAGGTTGCTCATCAGTGCGGCGTTGACGCCGAGGAACGACGGCTGTCCCTGGGCGTAGACCGTGCCACTCGCGGGGGGCAGCAGTCCCGCGATGGCGCGCATCAACGTGCTCTTGCCTGACCCGTTCCTGCCGACGACGCCGATGGCGTCACCCTCGTACGCGGTGAAGGACACGCCCTTGACGGCGTGCACCTCCTTGACCTTCGTCCGCTGCTCGCGCGAGATCAGCCGTCTCAGCGCGCCGGTGGCCGAGCCGCTCTTGCCGTTCGACCTGTACACGCGGTAGACGACGTGCAGGTCGGTGACGATGACGGTCGGCGGCCGCCCGACGTCGGCGGTTGACTCATCCACGACCGTAGGTCTCCTCACGCTGCCAGAAGAAGATGAACCCACCGATGAGCATGAGCACCGACCAGAACGCCGCGACCAGCCAGACATTCAGCCCGAACGACAGCTGCATCGGCACGTAGCTGTCGAGCAGCACGCTGCGGTAGAGGTCGAGGAAGATCGCGCCCGGGTTGAGCTGGATGATGGGGTGGATGGGTCCCGGCAGGTTGCCGAGCCGCTGGTCGATCGAGAAGAAGACGCCCGAGGAGTAGAACCAGATCCTGGTGAGGAACGGCAGCAGCTGGTTGATGTCCTGCGCGCCGGCCCCGATGCGTGCCCAGGTCAGGCCGAGGCCGAGGTTGAACATGGTCTGCAGGATCATGGCGGGCGCGACGAGCAGCCACTTCACGCTCAGTGGTTCACCCGTCACCAGGATGATGCCGAACAGCACGACCATCGAGATCAGCAGCTGCCTGAACTCGACGAGCACGAACGACAGCGGCAGGACGGCGCGCGGGAAGTGCAGCGTGCGGATCATGGAGCGCCTGCTGCTGATCGACTTGGCGCCGTTGTTGAGCGAGCGCGTCAGGAAACCGAAGACGAAGACTCCGGTGATGAGGAACGCAGGGTAGTTGTCGACGCCGCGCTTCAGGTCGAGCAGGAGACCGAACAGCAGGTAGTAGATGGACGCCTGCAGCAGCGGGGTGAGCACCTGCCACAGCTGGCCGAGCAGGGCCGACGAGTACTTCGACGTCGACCGGGCCGACGCGTAGGCGAGGATGAAGTGCCTGCGCGCCCACAGTCGGCGGATGTACTCGGGGAGCGAGGGGCGCGCGGTGGCCTCGATCAGCCCGTAGCGAGCAGCGAGCGCCACGGGGTCAACGCGTTCCGCGTCGCTGGTGGTCATGAGCCGCCGTCCGGAGTGAGCATCGCAGCGGACCGGAGCGCATACCGCGCCCTCGCACCCACTGAGCGAGGAGCGGAGCGCAGGACGGCGGCGGGACACACGGTCATGGAAGGCACCTTACGATCTCAGGTCACGGAGACGGGCCTGGTGGGCGGCGGTCGTCACCGGTCGGCCGCCGCCGACGGCTGTTCCCAGAGCTCCTGGCGCGCCACGTAACGCCGTGTCCACGGCTTGGCGGTGCCCGGCCAGTGGACGAGCTTGGGGTCGGCGACACGCTCGTTGCTCGGCGTGTGCGCCCACGCGGGCGGCAGGACGGCTCTGTCCGGGCCCGTGTAGAGGGTGAGGAGCTCCCGGGAGCTCATGCGGAACCGTTCGAGGTAAGGCAGCAGAGCGTCGCTCGAACCGTCTGCGCGCATCCGGGCGAGGTCGGCGACGAGCACGTCGGTGTCGAACGCGTCGAAGTCGAACACGTGGCGTTCGTGCACGCGCCGGAACAGGTCGTGCGCCGCCTCGGCGTCCGGGTGCAGCCGTTGGGCCGCCTTGTAGAACCGGCCGAAGCCGCTGGACGCCGAGGTGCCGAGTGACGTGCGGGCGGCGAGCGGGTGTCCGCCGAGGTCCCACTCGGCCAGCTCAACGACGTCGCCGAGCACCACGGCGGCCGGGGGCAGGACGGTGATCCGCTCGACGTCACCGAGCAGCTCGGGAAGCAGCGTCATCGCGACGTCCCTGGTCAGGCTGTCACAGGGGAGCCAGTGGACGGCCAGGTCGGGGAAGGCGTCGGCGATCCGCTCGTGGTCCTTGGGCCCGCATCCCCACGCGAGCAGCCACAACCGGATCGGCCGGGACGCCCGGGCACGCACCGACTCCAGCGTGTGGCGCAGGAACCGGACGTCGCCGGCCGCGACGCGGATCAGGACGTCGACCGCATCGGACACGTCGGGGCCCGTGGTCACGGTCGCCGCGCGGACGAGCTTCGTGGCCTCGACGACGTTCAGTGACGGCGCGGGCAGGGCTGCGCCCGCGGTGTGGCGCTCCCTGGCGAAGGCGACGTCGTCGGCACAGGCCTCGCGCCACACCCGGTAGACCTCGTCCTGCGGGCTGCCAGCGAGGATCGTGCTCAGCACGGTCTGGAGCCGCGCGAGCATCCTGGAGCGGATCGTCTCGAACTCGGTCTCGTCGATGTCGATCAGTCCGTTGAACCTGATGTCGGCCCGGTTGGACGGCCGGAAGTCGACGCCGAGCCCGAGCGAGCGCGACGGCAGGTAGCAGTGCAGTCGCGGAGTGACCACCGACGTGAAGTTCTGCCGGTAGCGCTCGAGCAGCGTGACGGCGTCACGCATGTTCGTCACGAAGTCGTTCTGCTTCACCGCCCCGTAGGAGTGGCGGGCGGTGGGTGCACCCTCGGGCACCTGGTCGGCGGGGACGTCCACGTAGACCGTCGCGGGCTCGGCGGGCCCCGGGTCGGGCGGGAACACCGTGTCGACGGTCGTGGTGAGGCATCCGGAGAAGAACGCGGGGACACCGAGCGACAGCAACAGGTCGACCGTGGTCCAGTCGCGGCAGCCGACGGGGGCGTACCGGCGCAGGTACTCGACGGCCTGCTCGTTCAGCATCTGCCGCTTGCTGCAGTGGAACGACACGAAGATCGGCCGCAGGTTCGGGTGCATCGGGAAGTCGTGCCGCAGGCCGAACAGCGGGTGCATGTACCAGCCGAAGGCGAGTAGCCAGGTGCCCTCGGGGAACGCCTCGAAGGTGGAGGCGTCGCGGTCGAGCGTGTACAGCGCGACGTCACTCGGCGAGGTCTGGAGCCGGCGCTCGGCCCGCACCCGCTGCTGCATCTCTCCGACGAACCCGGTGAGGTCCGCCGGACCGTGGAAGCGCACGTTCTCGTGCCGGACGAGGTGACCGAGTGACGCCAGCGTCTGGACGTGGTCGCCGATGTTCGCCGACGTCTTCGCCCGACCCGGTTGACGGTAGTCGATCAGCGCGAACGGGATCCGGCCGTCGACCGGCTGCGGGGCGGTGGCCCCGGCCTCCGCGGCCATCCACGGCTTCAGCCACGCGATCTCGACGTCCGCGATCCCCCACTCCTCCGGCCGGTCGCCGGCGCGTCGCGCCAGGAGGTCGTACGCCTGCCTGGCCGACTCGAGCTCACCGGTGACGAAGGCGAACCTGAGCACCTCGAACCACGCCTGCGGTCCGAGGTCGGCCGGCCGGTCGGCGAGCAACTGCCGGACGGCGTCGACCGCCTCCTCCCGGTCGCAGAGGTACGCGGCCGTGAGGTACTCCGAGGTCGCGTGCGCGCGCCACAGGTCGAGCGGGACCTCGCGGAACTCCGTGCGGGCCAGCTCGGGAAGGCGGCGGTGGACACCGACGATGCCGGCTGCCAGGTGACCCGCGGTTGCGGTCTTCGCCTCGGCGGCGAGCATGTCGGCGAACGACACCGCCGCGCCGGTCCTGTGGTCCTTGACCAGGTCTCTGACGGTGACGGACGCGGCGGCCTCAGGCGCCAGGCCGCGCTTCAGGTGCGTGCGGTAGAGGTGCTGAACACCCGGCCTGGCGATGCCCGTGGCCGGGGTCTCCGAACCCGCCGGGGTGGCACCCTGCTCGGTGCGATCCGCGGCCGAGGAAGCTCGTAGTCCTCGACGGATCGCCAGGAGCGGGGCGAGCACGAACCTCGGCAGGCGCTCGCGGGCCGGTCGGCGGACCCGGACGGGTCGGTCCATGAGTCTCCTCAGCGTACGTTCGTCGGCAGGACGCGGAGAGCGCGGGGTCGGTCTGGGCAGGCGGAGCGACGTGCCCGCGTCCTGCTCAGCGACCGGGTGCGGCCCGGGCGATCGACGTGGTCAGGACTTCTTCTTCTGCCACCAGCGGAGCTTCCGGGCGTCCTCGCCCTTGACGATGTGCAGGCGGCCGAGCTTGACGAACTCGTAGCCGTCGCGGCGCGCGAAGTACTCGTCGATGGCCTTCTTGCAGCCGGACCACTGGTAGTAGTCGTCGATGACGAGGCGGCCGCCGGCCACGAGGTGCGGCTCGATCCGCTGCAGGCAGGTCATCGTCGACTCGTACCAGTCGGCGTCGAGGTGGGCGACCGCGACCGGGCCGTCGACGTGCAGCGTGTCCTCGAAGTAGCCCTTGACCAGCTCGACGTTGGACTCCTTGACCGGGACGCCGTACTGCTCGAACGACGCCGTGACCTCGCCGAGCAGGTCGTCGTGGTAGCCGTAGTAGGTGCCGCCGCCGATGCCCTTCGACTTGCCCGACGTGATCCTCGCGTACCGCTTGTGGACGTCCTCGCCGTCCTTGTCGGTGGGCGGCGGGATCATGTCGAACGCGTCATAGACCCGCATCTCACGCTCGGCCGACTTCACCAACGCCATCAGGATCGCCGAGCCGCCGAGGGCCGTGCCGGCCTCGATGACCTGGCCCTGCAGGCCCCTGTCCTCGGCCTCCTGCACCGCGTCGGCGAGATCCTGCAGACAGCGCTCGTTCAGGTAGGTGAGGTGGTCTGATCGCACGCGCGCGATCACGTCCGCGATGTCGGTGGGCGTACTCACGTCGACTGTCCTCCAGAGCGGTGATGCAGGGTTCGTGGGCCTCACGGCCGGGACTGCACGTTACTCCCGCGCCGTTCGCGATCACGTGGCGACCTGCGATGGCCACGTCGCCGACGGCGCAGCCGCCGACCCTACCCGGTCCACGATGCGGACCGGGGGGTCACCCGCGGTGACCAGTCGCCGGCCCGTGCCCGCCCGGCCCGGACCCGGCCTCGTCGGCGAGGAGCGCGGCGGCAACGGTGTCCGCGTGACGGTACGCCCAGCCGCCCAGGGCATGGATGGGTTCGAGCAGCTCGACGCCCGGCTCGGTCAGCTCGTACTCGACCCGCGGCGGTGCCTCGGCGTACCTGCGGCGGCGTACGAGCGAGGCCCGCTCGAGACGCCGCAGCGTCTCGGTGAGCACCTTGTGGCTGATCCCGCCGATGCCTGCCTGCAGGTCGCCCGGCCGCATCGGCCCGTCGCGCAGCGCGTACACCACGACCGCGGTCCAGCGGGTGGCGAACAGGTCGAGCGCCACCCGCGCCGGGCAGTCGGCGAGGAAGTCGCCGTACGGCTCGAACTCCGCCGGTTGTACGGCCATCGGTCGATCCTCTCCCGCCCGTTACGCACCCGCCGGTGCGTCACGACCCGCCTAGCGTGACGTGGCCACGCTAACCACACGCAGGAGGACATCGATGAGGATCGGGACGATCGGCGCCGGCACGATGGCCGAGACGCTGGCCGGCGGCTGGGCGCGCGCCGGGCACGAGGTGCGCATCGGCGCGCGCTCGGAGGAACGCGGGGCCGCCCTCGCCGACCGCCTCGGCGGGCGAGTCCGGAGCGCGAGCCCGAGCGAGGCCGCCGCGTTCGGGGACGTGACGCTACTGGCCGTCCCCGGCGAGTCGGCCGAGGACGCCCTCCGGGCGGCCGGCGCCGCCGACGGCACCCTGGCGGGCAGGACACTGGTCGACTGCACGAACGCCTTCGCACCCGGCGCGTTCACGGCACCGCCGGGCTCGTTCACCCTCGCGGACGACACGGTGGCCGAACGGGTGGCCCGGGTCGCCGCCGGCGCGTCCGTGGTCAAGGCCTTCAGCATGCTGGCGGCCGAGGTCTGGCAGGCGGGCGCACGAACGTTCGAGGGACGCCCGCTCGTCGTGCCGCTGTGCGGCGACGATCCCGCGGCGCTGGCGACCGTCCGCCGGTTGGTCGCCGACCTGGGACTCAGCGCCGTCGACGGCGGCGGCCTGCACCGGGCCCGCTACGTCGAGGCGATGACCGTCTTCGTGATGGGCCTGTGGTTCGCCGGGCACGACGCCCGCGCGATCCTGCCGCCGCTCGAGGCGGCCTTCGCGCGACCCGACGACGACCAACGGCCCGCACGCACCTGACGCGGCACGGCGACCCGTCGCGTACGGTGAACCGCGTGCAGGAATCGGTGAACGGCGCCCGCGACGAGATCCTCGGGCGCGTCCGCGAGGCCCTGCGCGACGTGCCGGGTGACGAGCGCGCGGAGGACGTCACCGTCCCGCGCGACTACCGGCACACCGGAGACCCTACGGTCGACCGGCTGGCGCTCTTCGCCGAACGGGTCGAGCACTACGAGGCGTCGGTGCTCACCGTGACCGACGACGCACTCGCCGCGGCGGTCGCGACCAGGCTGGCCGAGCGCGGCGTGCACCGCGTCGTGGTGCCCCTCGACCTGCCGGACGAGTGGCTCGCCGCGACCGATGCCGACGTCGTGCGCGACGACGGCACGCTCACCCCGCGCCGGCTCGACGAGCTCGACGGCGTCGTCACCGGCTGCGCGATCGCCGTCGCCGAGACCGGCACCTTCGTCCTCGACGCCGGCGCAGCACAGGGCCGCCGGGCCCTCACCCTCGTGCCCGACTACCACCTGTGCGTCGTGCTCGCCGGCCAGGTCGTCGCGACCGTGCCCGAGGCGGTGGCACGGCTCGACCCCATGCGCCCGCTCACCTGGGTCAGCGGGCCGTCGGCCACCAGCGACATCGAGCTCTCCCGGGTCGAGGGCGTGCACGGCCCCCGCACCCTCGACGTCCTGCTCGTCGACCGCTAGCCGCTCAGGTCGCCGATCGCCTTGGCGGCCAGGTCCACGTCGTCCTCGGTGTTCCACAGGTGGAAGCCCATCCGGACGTTGCCCGCCCGCACGGACATCGCGCACCCGGCCTCCCGCAACCGGCGTTCCGCATCGCCGCCGGGATCTGCGAACGCCACCACCGCGCCGCCGCCGGGAGGCAGGCCGATCCGCGTGCGCAGCGCGTCGGCAAGCCCCGTGTCGTGCGCGTGGACGGCGTCGACCCCGATGCCGGTGAGCACCTCGAGCGCTGACGCCGCCCCCACCCAGGACAACCAGGCGGGCGACACGTCGTACCGCCTGGCCGTCGACGCGAGGGTCATCTCCGGCCCGTAGGTGGAGTCCCACCGGGACTCGCCCGCGTACCAGCCGGCGTGGAGTGGCCGGATCCACTCCATGAGCTCGGGGCGGACGGTGAGGAACGCGGTCCCGCGCGGCTGACACAGCCACTTGTAGCCCGACGCCGCGGTGACGTCGTACGCCGAGGCGTCGACGGGCAGCCAGCCGGCGGCCTGCGTGAGGTCGCAGAACGTCCTCGCCCCGACGCGTGCCGCAGCCTCGCGGACGGCGTCCCCGTCGGCGATCGCGCCGTCCGCGGACTGGACCAGCGAGAACGCGACGAGACCCGTCCGCGGACCGATCTCGTCGGCGAGGCGGGCGAGCGGGACGTGCCGGACGGTCACGCCGCGGTCCGCGTGCACGAGGAACGGGAACACCACGGAGGTGAAGTCGCCGTGCGGGAGCACCACCTCGGTGCCGTCGGGCAGCGCCGCGGCGACGAGCGCGGCGGCCACCGACACCTGCGGGCCCACCGCGACCCACGACTCGGGCACGCCGACGAGATCGGCGTACAGCTCGCGGGACCGCTGCACGGCGGCGTCGTACCCGGGCGCGGACGCCGCACCGTGCGCCCAGGCGTCGAGCGCCTCATGCAGCACCTCGACGGTCGCCTGCGGGGGCAGGCCGATCGTCGGTGCGTTGAGGTACCCGGCGGGTGCGGTGGTCCACTGCGGGTGCGGTGATCTCATGGGGAGAACCTCTCGCCACGAGCCGCACGGGACAAGGTCCACTTCACGAGTTCTGGCCCCACCACCGCCCGAGCAGGCCAGTTTCCGCTCAGTGGCCCGGCCGACGCTCGGGTGCGGCTGCGCATACTGGCCGCGTGCCCCGCCGCCACGTGCTCCTCGCCCTGCTCGTCGTCGTCATCTGGGGCGTCAACTTCGTCGTGGTCGAGATCGGTCTCGAGTCGTTCCCACCCTTCCTCTTCGTGGCACTGCGCTACCTCCTCACCGTGCTCCCCGCCGTGTTCCTCGTCCCGCGCCCGAGGGCACGGCTGCGGCACGTGATCGCCGTCGGCCTGTTCCTCGGCGTGGGACAGTTCGGCCTGCTGTTCCTCGGCATGAGCATCGGCATGCCGCCCGGCCTGTCGTCGCTCGTCCTGCAGTGCCAGGCCATCTTCACCGTCGCCTTCGGGCTCGTCGTGATCAAGGAACGGCCGACACCGCACCAGGTCGTCGGCCTGCTCGTGGCGGCGTCCGGCATCGTCGTCATCGCGGTCAGCCGGGGCGGGCGCACCGACCTGCTGCCGCTGCTCCTCGTCATCGGCGCCGGGGTGTCCTGGGGCGCGGGCAACATCGCGACACGGATCGCGACCAGGTCCGCCGCGGCGCAGCCGGCGCCGGTGGACGGGGCCGGGCGAGACGGCCGCGGTCGGCTCGGCAAGCGGGCGGGCGAGGGGTTCCGGCTGCTGATCTGGTCGAGCCTCGTGCCGCCACTGCCGTTGCTCGGGCTGTCCCTCGGGTTCGAGGGTCCGCAGGCGATCGGGGACGCGCTGAGCACGCTCTCGTGGTCCGGCGTCGGTGCCCTGCTCTACCTCGTCGTGCTGGCCACGATGGTCGGGTTCGGCATCTGGGTGTCCCTCCTGCAGAGGTATCCGGCGGCGGCCGTCGCGCCGTTCTCGATGCTGGTGCCGATCGTGGGCATCACGACCGCCTGGCTGGTCTACGACGAGCGGATGACCCTCGCCGAGGTCGTGGGCGGGGCGCTCGTGCTGCTCGGGCTCGCCGTGCTGAACCGGCTCGTCGGCGGGCGCCGCTGACCAGCGGCCGTAGTAAAGACCTGAACGGATGGTTGGAGATCAGGACATCCCCCTGATGGGGTAAACGGGCTTGGTGTCCCAACCACTCATCAGGAGGATGTCTTGTCCAAGGGTAGTAGTCGCCGGCTGTCTCGTGGGGACCGTCGCC